>NZ_JBIBCP010000002.1:0-175919 GCF_042901205.1 Streptomyces sp. NPDC012769
CATTCCGAACCCGGAAGCTAAGCCTTTCAGCGCCGATGGTACTGCAGGGGGGACCCTGTGGGAGAGTAGGACACCGCCGAACAATCATTGTGGGAGAGCCCCGCACCTTATGGTGCGGGGCTTTTCTGCGTTCACGGCCCGGTCGGAAAGCAGGCCGGCAGAGCTCGTCTCCGTGAGGGAGCGCGAGCTCAGAGCCGGCCGGCTGCCTTGAGGGCGAGATAGGCGTCCGCGAGGGCGGGCGCGAAGTCGTCCGGGGCGGAGTCCACGACGGTCACGCCGTGGCGCTGGAGCTGTTCCGCGGTGCGGAGACGCTGGGACTGGGCCTGTGTCGCGGCGGCGGCCTCGTAGACGCCCTCGATCGTGCCCCGGGTCGCGGCCATGCGGGCGACGTGCGGGTCGGAGGGAGAGGCCACCAGGACCGTGTGGCGCTGGGTGAGCTGGGGGAGGACCGGGAGGAGGCCCTCCTCGACGGGGGCCGCGTCCAGGCCCGTGAGCAGGACGATCAGGGAGCGGCGCGGAGCCCGGGCCAGGGCGGTGGCGGCCAGGCCGCGGGCGTCGGTCTCGACCAGTTCGGGTTCGAGCGGGGCCAGCGCGTCCACCACGGCGGGAAGGACGTCGCTCGCGGAGCGGCCCTGGACCTGGGCGCGCAGACGGCGGTCGTAGGCCAGCAGGTCGACGCGGTCGCCGGCGCGGGAGGCCAGGGCGGTGAGGAGCAGGGCGGCGTCTATCGCCGCGTCGAGGCGGGGGACGTCACCCACGCGGCCGGCGGTGGTGCGGCCGGTGTCCAGGACGATGAGGATGTGGCGGTCGCGTTCGGGGCGCCAGGTGCGTACGGCGACCGCGGTCTGACGGGCGGTGGCCCGCCAGTCGATGGAACGGGTGTCGTCGCCGGGGACGTACTCGCGGAGGCTGTCGAACTCGGTGCCCTCGCCGCGGGTGAGGACGCTGGTGCGGCCGTCGAGTTCGCGGAGGCGGGCCAGGCGCGAGGGCAGGTGCTTGCGGCTGGTGAAGGGCGGCAGGACGCGGACGGTCCAGGGCACGTTGTGGTTGCCCTGGCGGGCTGCGAGGCCGAGCGGGCCGTAGGAGCGGACCGTGACGCGTTCGGCGCGGCGGTCGCCCCGCCGGGTCGGACGCAGGGACGTGGTGACGCGGCGGCGTTCGCCGGCGGGGACGGTCAGCTTCTGACGTGCGGGGGCCTGGGCGGCGCTCGGCGGCCAGGCGTCGCGGAGCTGGGCGCGGAGGCGGCGCCGGGACGGGTTGGTGACCGTGAGCTGGACGTCGGCGCCGTCACCCAATCGAACAGCTGTATCACCAGTTCGAGTGAACTGGAGCGTTCGCACTGGCGCGGCCATGGCGTAGTCGCACAGAATTGCGAGTGTGAGGGGCGCGTTCACCGCGAGCATCCCGGCCCAGCTGGGCGCGAGGATGCCCACGGGGAGCGACCCGATGGCGGCGAGCAGGGCGGTTCGTCCGGTGAGGGCCATGGGGGCGCCGTTCTCAGCGGGGTACGGGGACGTGGGCGAGGATCGACTGGAGGACGGAGTCGGAGGTGACTCCCTCCATCTCGGCCTCGGGCCGCAGTTGGACGCGATGGCGCAGGGTCGGCAGGGCCAGGGCCTTCACATCGTCCGGGGTGACGTAGTCCCGGCCGGTGAGCCACGCCCAGGCACGGGCGGTGGAGAGCAGTGCGGTGGCGCCTCGGGGGGAGACGCCGAGGGTGAGCGAGGGGGATTCACGCGTGGCACGACAGATATCGACGACATAGCCGGCGATCTCGGCGGAGACCGTCACCTTGGCCACCGCTTCGCGGGCGGCCTGGAGTTCGGCGACCCCGGCGACGGGACGGACTCCGGCGGCCTTCAGGTCGCGGGGGTCAAAGCCCTGGGCGTGCCGGGTGAGGACATCGATCTCGTTCTCGCGTGAGGGCAGCGGGACCGTCAGTTTCAGCAGGAACCGGTCGAGTTGGGCCTCGGGCAGCGGATAGGTGCCCTCGTACTCGACCGGGTTCTGGGTGGCGGCGACGAGGAACGGCTCCGGCAGCGGGCGGGGTGTGCCGTCCACGGTGACCTGGCGCTCCTCCATGGCCTCCAGGAGCGAGGACTGGGTCTTCGGGGGCGTCCGGTTGATCTCGTCGGCGAGCAGCAGATGGGTGAAGACCGGGCCGGGCTGGAAGGAGAACTCGGCGGTCCGGGCGTCGTAGACGAGCGAGCCGGTGATGTCGCTGGGCATCAGGTCCGGGGTGAACTGCACGCGCTTGGTGTCGAGTTCGAGCGCGGCGGCGAGCGCCCGCACCAGGAGGGTCTTGGCGACGCCGGGGACGCCCTCGAGCAGGACGTGGCCCTTGCAGAGCAGGGCGACGACGAGACCGGTGACGGCGGGGTCCTGGCCGACCACGGCCTTCCCGATCTCGGTGCGCAGGGCCTCCAGGGAGGCGCGGGCGCTGTCCGAGCTCATCACGGTCTCGGGGGTCGGGGCGCTCATGAGGTGCGTACCTCTCTTTCGAGGGCGTCGAGTTGGTCCGTGAGGCGGATGAGGGCGGCGTCGTCGGCGGGAGCCGGGCCGAAGAGGAGGTCCCGGTGCTGCGCGGCGGCGGGGAGCCGGGAGGAGAGTGCGGAGAGGAGCAGATCGGGGGAGTGGGCGTCCTTGGCGGGGACGCCGAGGAGCGGGGCGATCCGGCCGCGGGTCGCGGTGCGCAGGACGGTGGCCGCGCGGTCGCGGGCGTCGGCCCTGCGGTAGAGGCGGGCGCGGCCCTCGGTGGCCTCGGAGGCACGGACGGCGACGGGCAGGCGCTCGGGAACCAGGGGGCCGAGGCGGCGGCCGCGCCAGATCGCGGCGAGGACGGCGGCGACGGCGAGCTGGAGGGTGCCCCACAGCCAGCCGGAGGGGATCAGGCCGAGGAAGGTGCCGGTGGCGTCGTCGGCGGCGTTCGGGTCGGCGGGTACGTCGGTGAGCGAGGGGAGGTACCAGACGAGATGAGGGCGGGAGCCGAGGAGTTGCAGAGCGAGGGAGGCGTTGCCCTGCTGGGCGAGACGCCTGTTGGTGAGGAGTTCGGCGGAGCCGAGGAGGACCGTGTCGGCGGTGCCGGTGCCGGGGAGGCGCACCAGGGTCGGCAGGCCGTCGGAGAGGTAGCAGGCATCGGCGGAGGTCGCGCCGGTGACATAGCGCTCGCCGCCCAGGTCGACGCTGCCGGCGCGGGTGGCGGCCGGGAGGGCGCAGTCGGGCTCCAGGGCGGAGACCGTGGTGCTGAGGTCGGCGTCGACTCCGGGGGCGAGGGTTCCGAGGGAGGCTGTGCCGGGGCCGAGGAGGACGGTGCGTCCGGCCGAACCGGTCATCGCCTGGTACAGGGCGGTCTGCTGCTCCCCGGTGAGCAGGTCCGGGGTGGTGACGAGGAGGGTGGAGTCGGCTCCGGTGGCGGCGGTGGCCTCGGCGAGGCTGTCGGAGACGGTGAGCCGCACGCCCTGGGCCTTGAGGAGCTCGGCGACGGCACGGCTGCCCTGAGGCGCGGCGGAGCGCGGGTCCAGACGGCCGTGGTGGCCCCCGGAGCGCAGGGTGGCCAGGATGACCCCGCCGATCAGGAGCAGGGCGACGATCAGCAGGGTGCCGCGGGCGCGGGTCCAGAGCCGGCGGGGCGTGAGCGAGGTCGAGGTGCTGCTCCTGGCCGGCCGGGTCATCGGGGCGCCTCCGTGAAGGCGGGCGCCGCGGCGGCGGCCGTGTCGAGGGTCGGCCTGGCCCGCTCCACGGCGGTGTCCAGCTGCTCGATGCGGCGGTACGCGGGTTCGTCGGCGGTGCGGCCGCCGTATGTGACGTCGTCGAAGGCACGGGCGGCGGACCTCAGGCCGTCGGCGTGGGCCGGCAGGGAGCGGGCGGCCTCGGCCGCCGCCTCGTCGGCGGTGCGGCCGGGCCGCGGGTCGAGCAGGGTGCGTTCTTCGAGGGAGCGGACGATCGCCCGCATGCGTTCCTGGACGGCCTGGTTCCACTGGCCGGCGGAGGCGTGGCGGGCGGCGGCGGCCCGGTGGTCGGCGGCCGTGCGGGGGCCGTCGTCGAAGAGTGAGTCGCCACCGGCCGTGGGCGTGCGGTGGGGTGTGCCCAGACGCCACCAGAGGGCGGTGACCAGGGCGAGCACGACGATGACGACGGCCACGACGCCGACGACGCCTCCCGGCGTCGCGTGTGCGGCCGTGTCGAAGAGGCCGCCGACCCAGTCCCAGAAGCGGTCGAGTCCGCGCTGGAGCAGGCTGGGATCGTTCTCGTGGTACATCGGCTTGGACAGTTCCCGCTCCGCCGCCTCCCGGGCGGGGACGCGGGGAACGTCCACCGGTACGTCGCCGGTCGTGCCCCCCGTGATGGTCACGCCATCAGCCTCCGTAGCCGGGGAGTCCGGCGGCGCGGCCGAGTTCGAGGTCGAGTGCCTCGCGGCGGATGCGCTGGTCGATGTAGAGGAGGACGGTCACCCCGGCGGAGACCGGGTAGGCGATGGCGTTGGTGATGACCCCGCCGATGCCGGTGATGATCAGGAACGACCAGCTGTTGTCCGCGACGCTGCCGTCGAGCAGGCCGCCGAGGCCGTTGCCGGAGGCGGCGCCGGCGATGAGGACGAACGGCACCGCGATGATCATCGCCAGGATGAACACCAGGAGCTGGGTCAGGATGCTGATGCCGAAGATCCGCCACCAGGAGCCCTGGACCAGCTTGGCCGAGCGCTGCAGCGCCTTCATGACGCCCTGGCGCTCCAGCATCAGCGCGGGCGAGGCGAGGCTGAAGCGGACCGTCAGCCAGAGCACGACCACGAAGGCGCAGGCACCGCCGAGGAAGGCGAGTCCCGCGCCGCCGCTGCCGCCGAGGAGCAGGCCGGGCAGCAGTCCGACGAACATGACGGCGGCGCTCAGCAGGGGCACGAGCAGGGTCAGCCCGAGCAGCTGGAGCAGCCGCGGCCGGGCCTCCTGCCAGGCGGCTCCGAGAGTGACCGGGCGGCCGAGGACGGCGCGGCTGATGACGACGGTGAGCAGGGCGGCGCTGACGAGGGTGGCGGCCACCATGATGAGGAAGGCCGGACCCATCCCGATCACCTGGGCCTGCGCGGCGTCCATGGACTGCGCGAGCGCCTCGGCGGGGCTGGCGTCCGGGTGGACCGGCTCCGGCGCGGGGACGAGATAGCGCTGGGCGAGGATCTCCGCGACCTGCATGACGACGGCGACGGTGACGCTGACGGCGAGGACGGTCTGCCAGTAGCGGCGCAGGGTCGTCACGGCGCCGTCGAGGATCTCGCCCAGGGTCAGCGGGCGCAGCGGGATCACACCCGGCTTCGCGGCCGGCGGCGGGCCCCACTGTCCGTGCGGCGGCGGGGCGCCCCAGCCGGGGCCGCTCTGCGCGCGGGCCGGCGGCGGTGCGCCGTGCACGGGGGCGGTCGGCGGCTGCCACTGCCCGGCGGGAGGCTGGTCCTTGGACCACTGGGGGGCGGAGTCGTTCGCGTCGCCGGGCGAGGAGGGCCGGGGCACGCCGGCGTTGTCCTGGCCGTCGGAGGGAGCAGATCCGGGCGAGGCCCAGCCCGGAGTGTCGTTCACGGTCGTCCACCTCGAGGAATGGTCGCGGGGCCGGATCGGCGAACCGGCTCGGTCTCTGCGGCCGACCGCCTGGCGCGGCGGGCCGGGGGCCATCGTGCCACGCGGGACCCGCCGACGGGCGGGCTCAGGCCCGGCTTCCCGGCGCGGGGCCCGCCGCCGAAGCGGCCGAGACCGTCAAGGCCCGGTCCATGGGCCGGAGCGGGCTGCGCAGGGTACGGTTCAGGACGGACACGGGGGCCACGGGGGTGACATCCACGTCTGACATCGACACCCACAGACACCGGCGGTCAACGGCGGGCAATCACGGACGTCACCGCAGGTCAGTGAGGTATCTCACCAGCCGCCTTGAGACTGATACGGAAATGGGATGATGTCGATATGAAGGGACGCGTTCTTGTCGTCGACGACGACACCGCACTGGCCGAGATGCTCGGGATCGTGCTGCGAGGTGAAGGGTTCGAGCCGTCGTTCGTCTCGGACGGCGACAAGGCTCTCGCCGCTTTCCGGGAGGCCAAGCCCGACCTGGTGCTGCTCGACCTGATGCTGCCCGGGCGGGACGGCATCGAGGTGTGCCGGCTCATCCGGGCCGAATCCGGGGTGCCGATCGTCATGCTCACGGCCAAGAGCGACACCGTCGACGTGGTGGTGGGCCTGGAGTCCGGGGCCGACGACTACATCGTGAAGCCGTTCAAGCCGAAGGAGCTCGTCGCCCGGATCCGGGCGCGGCTGCGGAGGTCGGAGGAGCCGGCGCCCGAGCAGCTGACCATCGGTGACCTGGTCATCGACGTGGCGGGGCACTCCGTGAAGCGGGACGGGCAGTCCATCGCCCTGACGCCGCTGGAGTTCGACCTGCTCGTCGCCCTGGCCCGCAAGCCGTGGCAGGTGTTCACCCGCGAGGTGCTCCTGGAGCAGGTGTGGGGTTACCGGCACGCCGCCGACACCCGTCTGGTGAACGTGCACGTCCAGCGGCTGCGCTCGAAGGTCGAGAAGGACCCCGAGCGCCCGGAGATCGTGGTGACCGTCCGCGGTGTCGGTTACAAGGCAGGACCGAGCTGACATGAGTGCGGGCAGTACTGCTCCGAAGCCCGGGAACCCGGGAGTCCGTACGGGGCGGGCTGCCGGACCGGGACGCGGGGGTTCCTCGGGTCTCGGCCGTCTGCTCCAGGACGGGACACCGGGCGGTCGGGTGTTCCGGCTCCTCGCGCGCTGGGTGCGCCGCCCGCTGCTGCCCGCCGTACGGCTGTGGCGGCGCAACCTCCAGGTGCGGGTGGTCGCGGGCACCCTGCTCATGTCGCTCGGTGTGGTGTTGCTCCTCGGCCTGGTCGTCATCGGCCAGGTCCGCAACGGTCTGCTCGACGCCAAGGAGAAGGCCGCGCAGAGCCAGGCGGCCGGCGGGTTCTCCGCCGCCCAGGACCGGGCGGCCACCACGCCGCCCGCACCGGGCGGGCAGGACGGCGGCCGCAACGGCGTCTCCGTGAACTGGCGCTCCACCCTGGTCGAGCAGCTCGCCAGCGGCGGCCAGAGCGCGTTCAACGTCGTCGCGCTCTCCCTGGAGACCGGGGACATCGCGAGCCGCGGCGCCCGCGCCTCCGGCGAGGTCGATCCGACCACGAGCATCCCCGCCGACCTGCGGCACAACGTCGCCCAGGGCACCAGCACCTTCCAGACCTACGCCCGCATCCACTACACCAGCGGCAAGGCGTCCGAGCCCGGCCTGGTGGTCGGCAAGCGGCTGAACGACGCCGACGGCATCCCCTACGAGCTGTACTACCTCTTCCCGCTGACGCAGGAGGAGGACTCCCTCGCCCTGGTCAAGGGCACCCTGGCGACCGCCGGTCTGTTCGTCGTCGTTCTGCTCGGCGCCATCGCGTGGCTGGTGGTGCGCCAGGTCGTGACGCCCGTGCGGATGGCCGCCGGGATCGCCGAACGGCTCTCGGCGGGACGGCTCCAGGAGCGGATGAAGGTCACCGGCGAGGACGACATCGCGCGCCTCGGCGAGGCCTTCAACAAGATGGCGCAGAACCTCCAGCTGAAGATCCAGCAGCTGGAGGACCTGTCGCGGATGCAGCGCCGGTTCGTCTCCGACGTCTCGCACGAGCTGCGCACCCCGCTGACGACCGTGCGGATGGCGGCCGACGTCATCCACGACGCCCGGGCCGACTTCGACCCGGTCACCGCGCGCTCGGCGGAGCTGCTCGGCGACCAGCTCGACCGTTTCGAGTCGCTGCTGGCCGACCTGCTGGAGATCAGCCGCTTCGACGCGGGCGCGGCGGCCCTGGAGGCCGCTCCGATAGACCTGCGCGAGGTCGTACGACGGGTCATCGGCGGCGCGGAGCCGCTGGCCGAGCGCAAGGGCAGCCGGATCGTCGTCATCGGCGACGAGCAGCCCGTCGTGGCCGAGGCGGACGCCCGCCGCGTCGAGCGGGTCCTGCGCAACCTGGTCGTCAACGCCGTCGAGCACGGCGAGGGCCGGGACGTGATCGTGCGGCTGGCCGCCGCGGGCGGGGCCGTCGCCCTCGCCGTACGCGACTACGGCGTGGGGCTGAAGCCGGGCGAGGCGACCCGGGTGTTCAACCGCTTCTGGCGCGCCGACCCGGCCCGAGCCCGCACCACCGGTGGTACGGGCCTGGGCCTGTCGATCGCGGTGGAGGACGCCCGGCTGCACGGCGGCTGGCTCCAGGCGTGGGGCGAGCCGGGCGGCGGCTCGCAGTTCCGGCTGACCCTGCCGCGGACCGCGGACGAGCCGCTGCGCGGCTCCCCGATCCCGCTGGAGCCGGACGACTCGCGGCGCAATCGCGCGCAGGCGGCGGCCGGTGCGACGGACGGCGCCGGTGGCTCCGGCTCGGCCGGGCGCCTGACGGCGGTGCCGGCTCAGCCGGTGGGCGACCGTCCCGCCCTGCCCGTACCGCCGAGGATGTCGCAGGTGCCGCGGGCCGCGGTGGATCCGACGGCGCTGCCGGGCAGCGGTGCGCGCGTGGTGGCCAGGCCCGCGGACGGGAGGGCCGGGGCGGACGGCGACGGTGGTGAGGCGATGGCGGCGACGCGCGCCGAGGGGGAGGACGGAACAGGTGGGCGCTGACCTTCGAGGGAAGCGGCAGGCCCTGGGGGGTGTCGTGTCGCTCGGGCCGGATCAGGGACTCGGGCCGGATCAGGGAGCGGTGCCAGGCGTCGCGAGCCCGGCGAGGTCGGCGGGACGTCCCCTGGGGCGGGGACGGTCGATGCGCGGGACGGTGCTGCTGGCGTGCGGTGCGCTGCTGGTGGCCGGCTGCGCGAGCATGCCCGACAGCGGCGACGTGCAGCCGGTGAAGGCGTCCAACGCGGGCGACTCGCAGGTGCGCGTCTACGCCGTCGCGCCACGGGAGAACGCCGACCCGGACGAGATCGTCGACGGCTTCCTGGAGGCGATGACGAGTGACGACCCCGGGTTCGCCACGGCGCGGAAGTACCTGACGACGCGGGCGGCCGCCGCCTGGCGGCCGGAGGAGAGCATCACGGTGCTCACCAACGCCCCCGACCGCGACCCGGCCGATCACCTCGCCGACCCCGAGAGCAAGGGGCGGACGTATCCGATCTCCGGGCGGCGGATCGCGACGGTGGACGCCAGCCGCGCGTACCAGCCGCAGGCACCGGCCGAGTTCAACCAGCCGATCCACGTGGTGCAGCAGCCGTCCGCGGACGGCAAGAGCAAGGAATGGCGCATCGACAGCCTGCCGAAGGGGCTGATCCTCGGCGAGGCCGACTTCCTGCGCAACTATCGTTCCGTCAACAAGTACTACTTCGCCTCCGGCGAGAACTGGGTCGTCGCCGATCCCGTCTACATCCGGCAGCGCCAGGACCCGGTCACCCGCATGGATCCGGTCACCCAGACCGTCAAGGCACTGCTCGAAGGCCCGACGGGCTGGCTGAGCCCCGCCGTCGACTCGCGCTTCCCGTCCGGTACGCAACTGCGCGCGGGCGTGCGGACGCTGACGACGGACGACCAGTCGACCCTGAAGGTCCCGCTCAACTCCAAGGCCGACCACGTCAGTGCCCTGGCCTGCAAGGGCATGGCGGCGCAACTGCTGTTCACGCTCGGCGACCTGACGTCGGTGCGGGTCGAGCAGGTCGAGATCCAGGGCAGTGACGGCAAGGCGCTGTGCCTGCTGGGCAAGGGACAGGCCATCGAGGAGTACTCGCCGGTGCGCGACCCGCGCCGCGGTGAGAACCCGTACTTCGTCGACGGGCACGGCAAGCTGATGATGCTGTCGGTCGGCGGCAGGCAGCCCGACAAGCCGACCGAGGTGCCCGGTCCGTTCGGCAAGGGCGTGGTGCCGCTGCGCTACGTGGCCGTGGACCGCGAGGAGAGCCACGCCGCCGGCATCCTGCAGGAGGGGCGCGAGCTGCGGGTCGGCTCGATCACGGCCGACGAGGAACTTCCCGCCCCGGTGGTGATCAGCAGCGCCCTGCGGCCCGACGACCGGCTGTCGGCACCGAGCTGGGACGGTCGCGGCGACCTGTGGGTCGCCGACCGCAACCCGGTGAAGCCGCGGCTGTGGATGGTGCCGGGCGGCCAGGGCGAGCGGATCGAGGTCAGCACCCCGTGGCTGAAGGACGGTGCCCGCATCGAGTCGCTGCGGGTCTCCGCCGACGGCGTGCGGATCGCGCTGCTCGTCACCAAGGACAAGCGCACGACCCTCCAGATCGGGCGGGTCGAGCGCTCCTACGCCGAGGGGCGCGCGACCGTCTCCGTCATGGACCTGCAGAACGCGGCGCCCCGTCTGGAGTCCGTCGCCGCCGTCTCCTGGGCCGGTCCGAGCCGTCTCGTCGTGGTCGGTACGGAGACCGGCGGCGTGCAGCAGGTGCGGTACGTGCAGACCGACGGGTCCACCTCCACCTCGTCGGTCCTGCCGGGCCTCAACGGGGTCACGGCGGTCGCCGCGCCGGGCAACGAGCAGGCCCCGGTGGTCGCGGACTCGGACCAGGACGGCATCGTGCGCCTGGCGCCCGGGACGAACTGGCAGCCCATGGTCAAGGAGGGCGGCCACCCGGTCTACCCGGGCTGACCGCCACCCGGGCTGACCCTCCCGGTCCACACCCGGTCCACCGCCACCCGGTCCACCGGCTGCCGGTCGGCCGGGACGCCGCCACCGCCGGGCCCCTGGCCGCCGCGCCGAGGGTTTTCCACAGGGGTGGCCGGAGGGCGCCCGCAGGAGGACAGTGGAGCCATGCGGGGGTGGTGGCGAGAGTTCGCCGGGCTGATGCTGCCGGTCTCCTGCGGAGGCTGCGGAAGACCGCGTACGGCGCTGTGCCCGCCGTGCGCGGCGGAGCTGACCGGGACCGGCGCCCGCAGGGTGCGGCCGAGTCCCGAGCCGCACGGGCTGCCGGCCGTGCACGCCGCGGCGCCGTACGAGGGCGGGGTGCGCGCGCTGCTCCTCGCCCACAAGGAGCGCGGTGCGCTGCCGCTCGCCCGGCCCCTGGGCGACGCGCTGGCCACCGCCGTGGAGGCCGCCACACGGCCCCTGCGCGCGGCGGGGGACCCGCCGCTGCTCCTCGTACCGGTGCCGTCCTCACGGCGCTCCGTGCGGGCGCGTGGCCACGACCCGACCCGGCGGATCGCGCTCGCCGCCGCCGGGCGGCTGCGGCGGAGCGGACGGGCCGCGCGGGTGCTGCCGGTGCTGCGGCAGTGCCGGCCGGTGTCCGACCAGGCGGGGCTCGGCGCGCGCGGACGGCTCGCCAACCTGGCCGGGGCCCTGGAGGTCTCCCGCGGCGGATTGCGGCTCCTGGACGAGGCCGCGCGGGCGGGCGGACGCGTGGTGCTCGTGGACGACCTGATGACGACCGGGGCGTCGCTCGCCGAGGCCGCGCGGGCGCTCGCGACGGCCCGCCACTCCGTACACCGTCCGTACATTCCTGGATTACCGGACAGCCCGGAGGGAGAGACGGCGGAAGGACTATTCGAACGGCCGGTGGCGGCCGTAGTCGCCTCTTCTCCCACCTCGTTCGAAATAAACCGGAACTCCCGGAGAAGTTGCATCGTTGCAGGTGGTGAGAGGTGAGAACACCCGAATGGAGGTAACTGACGCCAGCGGGTGCCGACACCCGTCCGAAGGAGCTATGTTCGGTTGTGAGGAATGGCGAATGCTACGCCTCACCGAATAACGGGTGCGCCTACCGGACAGGAGTTCAGGGCGAATTAACCTCAGGTTGGTGGGGTGGGGAGCTTGTCGACGGGGGAGGAGGAGGTCAGGTCGCCAAGTCCGAGACTCCGGTAATCGCCGGGGTCTGGTGCAAAGGGAGAAGCTCGCCGGCCAAGGAGCCGTACCGAGCGATCCGGGAACGGAGTTCTGCGTGGACATCGTCGTCAAGGGCCGCAAGACCGAGGTGCCCGAGCGGTTCCGGAAGCACGTGGCCGAGAAGCTGAACCTGGAGAAGATCCAGAAGCTCGACGGCAAGGTGATCAGCCTCGACGTCGAGGTGTCCAAGGAGCACAACCCGCGGCAGGCCGACCGGTCCGACCGCGTGGAGATCACCCTCCACTCCCGAGGCCCGGTGATCCGGGCGGAAGCGGCGGCAGGCGACCCGTACGCAGCGCTCGACCTCGCCCACGGCAAGCTCGAGGCGCGACTGCGCAAGCAGCACGACAAGCGGTTCACCCGCCGCGGCAGCGGCAGGCTGTCGGCCGCCGAGGTCGCCGACGTGGTGCCCGGCGTCGCCGCGCTCAACGGGAGCGGCCAGGTGGTGTCCGAGGAGACCGGCGGAGTGCCCACCACGAAGATGGGCTCGCTCGAGGTCCAGGGCGAAGGCCCGCTGGTCGTTCGCGAGAAGACCCACAAGGCAGCACCGATGACGCTCGACCAGGCGCTCTACGAGATGGAGCTGGTCGGGCACGACTTCTATCTCTTCGTCGACTCCGACACCAAGCAGCCCAGCGTCGTCTACCGGCGGCACGCGTACGACTACGGCGTCATCCACCTCGAGAGCGACCCGCTCGCCGAGGGCGGCGGTGCGGGCGGTGCGCTCGGCGGCTGAAGCCCCGGCCGCGGACCGCACCGCGGACCGGACACCGCGGCCGACGACACCGACTCGGACCTCCACACACCGCAGACATGACACGGTGCCCCTGGAGCGCCCCTCGCGCTCCCAGGGGCACCCCTGTGCGACCGCGCGCGCCCCCGTGCGACCACGGGATCACCGCACGGCCGCCGGGGCATGAAATCATGGCGTGCACGCCAACCGGTGCTCCCCGAGCAGCGGTTGGGGACCGAATGCGAATCAGCACAACGACTTCAGGCCACGGCCTTCAGGGGGAGGAACGATGGCGGACGGCTTCGGGCCGGTGCAGGGCGGGCGACAGCTCCATGACGCGGTGAATTCGGAGGTATCGGATTCGGCCACCGGCGCGACACGCGAGGAGCCGATCCGGGTCCTGGTCGTGGACGATCACGCCCTTTTCCGCCGCGGTCTGGAGATCGTCCTCGCCCAGGAAGAGGACATCCAGGTCGTCGGCGAGGCGGGAGACGGGGCCGAGGCCGTCGACAAGGCCGCGGATCTCCTTCCCGACATCGTCCTCATGGACGTCCGGATGCCCAAGCGGGGCGGGATCGAGGCCTGCACCTCCATCAAGGAGGTCGCACCCAGCGCCAAGATCATCATGCTGACGATCAGCGACGAGGAGGCCGACCTCTACGACGCGATCAAGGCGGGCGCGACCGGATATCTCCTCAAGGAGATCTCCACCGACGAGGTCGCCACCGCCATCCGCGCGGTCGCCGACGGCCAGTCGCAGATCAGCCCGTCGATGGCCTCGAAGCTGCTCACCGAGTTCAAGTCGATGATCCAGCGCACCGACGAGCGCCGGCTCGTGCCGGCGCCCCGGCTGACCGACCGGGAGCTGGAGGTCCTCAAGCTCGTCGCGACCGGGATGAACAACCGGGACATCGCCAAGGAGCTGTTCATCTCCGAGAACACCGTCAAGAACCATGTGCGGAACATCCTGGAGAAGCTCCAGCTGCACTCCCGCATGGAAGCCGTCGTCTACGCGATGCGGGAGAAGATCCTCGAGATCCGCTGAGCGGACCGGCCGCCTCGCCGTCTCAGCCGAGGGCCTTCACCAGCTCGGGCGCGAGCTCCGGAGCGTCCACCCGCTCCACGGCCACCGCGTCGCAGCCCACCCACTCGGCTGCCTCGCGCAGTGCCCGCGCCACCGCGGGCACCGCCTTGGCACCGTCCAGCGAGACCTGCCGGGCGACCAGCGTCCGGCCGTCCCGCGCCGGGTCCACCCGCCCGACGAGCCGGCCACCGGACAGGACGGGCATCGCGAAATAGCCGTACACCCGCTTCGGCTTGGGCACGTACGCCTCGAGGCGGTGGGTGAAGCCGAAGATCCGCTCGGTGCGGGCCCGCTCCCAGATCAGCGAGTCGAACGGCGAGAGCAGCGTCGTGCGGTGCCGGCCGCGCGGCTCGGTCGCGAGCGCCGCCGGGTCGGCCCAGGCCGGCTTTCCCCAGCCGGCCACCGTGACCGGGACCAGACCCGAGTCCGCCACGACCGCGTCAAAGGCCTCGGCCTTGATCCGGTGGTAGTCGGCGATGTCCGCGCGGGTGCCGACACCGAGCGCCTCGCCCGCCTGCCGTACGAGCCGGCGCAGGCACTCCGTGTCGTCCAGGTCGTCGTGGAGCAGCGCGTCGGGAATGGCCCGCTCCGCCAGGTCGTACACCCGCTTCCAGCCGCGCCGCTCGGTGACCACCACCTCGCCGTACATCAGCGCCCGCTCGACGGCGATCTTCGAGTCGGACCAGTCCCACCACTCGCCCTTGTTCTTGGCGCCGCCGAGCTCGGTCGCGGTCTGCGGCCCCTCGGCCCGCAGCTGCGCGATCACCGCCTCGTACGCCCCGTCCGACAGCTCGTGGCCCCAGTGCGGGCGGTCGCGGTAGGCGCGGCGGCGGAAGGCGAAGAGCGGCCACTCCTCGACGGGCAGGATGCAGGCGGCGTGCGACCAGTACTCGAAGGCGTGACCCTCCGTCCAGTACGCGTCCTCGACGGTGCGGCGGCCGACGGCGCCCAGGCGCGCGTACGGGATCAGCTCGTGCGAGCGGGCCAGCACGGAGATGGTGTCCAGCTGGACCTGCCCCAGATGCCGCAGCACGCCACGCACCCCGCCGCGCCGGTCGGGGGCTCCGAGGAATCCCTGGGCCCGCAGGGCGATCCGGCGGGCTTCGTCGGCGGACAGTTCGGCAGCGGGGCGCGGTGCGGCGGTCGTCATGATCCGCACCCTAGAGGGCGGCACTGACAACGGGCACGGGATTCCGACGAGAGGGGCAAGCACCACCGGTCCCCGGCCCCGCGCGCTCGGCCCGCCCCGGCTCGGGCCTCCGCCCGCGCGCTCGGCCCGCCCCGGCTCAGGCCTCCGCCCCGGCCTTCGCCGGGAGGTACGGCAGGGGCGCGGACAGGCCGAGGTCGGAAGGGAGCAGGGCGGCGAGCCAGGCGTCGCGGGCCGTGCCCTTGTTGACCAGGCCGGCGCGCTCGACGCCCTCCAGGACGAAGCCGACCCGTTCGGCCACCGCGCGCGAGGGGGCGTTGCCGACCTCGGCGCGCCACAGCAGGCGATGGACGCCGAGCGAG
This sequence comes from Streptomyces sp. NPDC012769, assembly GCF_042901205.1. NCBI lineage: Bacteria > Bacillati > Actinomycetota > Actinomycetes > Kitasatosporales > Streptomycetaceae > Streptomyces > Streptomyces sp. NPDC012769. The sequence continues at coordinate 15,160 of NZ_JBIBCP010000002.1, forward strand.
GTGAAGGCCCAGCGGGCCAGCGCGCCGACGGCCTCCGTCATGTAGCCGTGGCCGCGGTGCTCCCTGGCTCCCCAGAAGCCGACCTCGCGGATGCCCTCGCCCCTCGGGTGCAGTCCGACGGCGGCGATCAGCGGACCGCCCTGGAGGGGCTCGACGGCGAAGGCGTACTCCTTGTCCTCCCGCCAGCCGTCCGGCACCAGACGGGTCACGAAGAGTTCGGCGTCCGCGCGGGTGTAGGGCGAGGGGACCTGGGTCCAGCGCTGGATGTCGGGGTCCTGGCAGGCGGCGTCGACGGCGTCGATGTCCGCGGTGGTGAAGGGGCGCAGGCGCAGGCGGTCGGTGGTCAGTGTGATGGGCTCCATGACGGAATTCTGGTGACCCGCCCGGTCCGATGCGAACACTTTTCGGGCCGGGCGGCACCTTCCGGCGGCCTCGTGCGTTCTCTCTGTACGGGAGGCGTCACGGGCACGAGCGGGCTCCGGCACTGCGGGCCTCCCTTCGTGAGGGCGGTCTCGCTTACGATGGCCGTTGCGGTGGGGACCACCTGCCGTGCCCGTGCCCGAGTCATGACAAGACCCAGTGCCAGGCCCGACCGGCAAGGAGACCAGCCTCAGTGTCCGTCTTCAACAAGCTCATGCGTGCAGGCGAAGGCAAGATCCTGCGCAAACTGCACCGCATCGCGGACCAGGTCAACTCCATCGAAGAGGACTTCGTCACCCTCTCCGACGCCGAGTTGCGGGCGCTCACCGAGGAGTACAAAGAGCGCTACGCCAACGGCGAGAGCCTCGACGACCTGCTCCCGGAGGCGTTCGCGACCGTCCGCGAGGCGGCCAAGCGCGTGCTGGGCCAGCGCCACTACGACGTGCAGATCATGGGCGGCGCGGCCCTGCACCTCGGCTATGTCGCCGAGATGAAGACCGGTGAGGGCAAGACCCTCGTCGGCACGCTCCCCGCGTATCTGAACGCGCTGTCCGGCAAGGGCGTGCACCTGATCACGGTGAACGACTACCTGGCCGAGCGCGACTCCGAGATGATGGGGCGCGTCCACAAGTTCCTGGGCCTGAGCGTCGGCTGCATCCTCGCCAACATGACGCCGGCCCAGCGCCGCGAGCAGTACGCCTGCGACATCACGTACGGCACGAACAACGAGTTCGGCTTCGACTACCTCCGCGACAACATGGCGTGGTCCCAGGACGAGCTCGTCCAGCGCGGCCACAACTACGCGTGTGTCGACGAGGTCGACTCGATCCTCGTCGACGAGGCCCGTACGCCGCTGATCATCTCCGGCCCGGCGGACCAGGCCACCAAGTGGTACGGCGACTTCGCCAAGCTGGTCACCCGCCTCACCAAGGGCGAGCCCGGCAACCAGCTCAAGGGCATCGAGGAGACCGGCGACTACGAGGTCGACGAGAAGAAGCGGACCGTCGGCATCCACGAGTCCGGCGTCGCCAAGGTCGAGGACTGGCTGGGCATCGACAACCTGTACGAGTCGGTGAACACCCCGCTCGTCGGTTACCTGAACAACGCGATCAAGGCCAAGGAACTCTTCAAGAAGGACAAGGACTACGTCGTCATCGACGGCGAGGTCATGATCGTCGACGAGCACACCGGTCGTATCCTCGCCGGCCGCCGCTACAACGAGGGCATGCACCAGGCGATCGAGGCGAAGGAGGGGGTGCCGATCAAGGACGAGAACCAGACGCTCGCCACGATCACCCTCCAGAACTTCTTCCGCCTCTACGACAAGCTCTCCGGCATGACCGGTACGGCCATGACCGAGGCCGCCGAGTTCCACCAGATCTACAAGCTGGGCGTCGTGCCGATCCCGACGAACCGGCCCATGCAGCGCAAGGACCAGCCGGACCTGATCTACCGGACCGAGGTCGCCAAGTTCGCCGCCGTCGTCGACGACATCGCGGAGAAGCACGAGAAGGGCCAGCCGGTCCTCGTCGGCACCACCTCGGTCGAGAAGTCCGAGTACCTGTCGCAGCAGCTCAGCAAGCGCGGCATCCCGCACGAGGTGCTGAACGCCAAGCACCACGAGCGCGAGGCCGCGATCGTCGCGCAGGCGGGCCGCAGGGGCGCCGTCACGGTCGCCACGAACATGGCCGGCCGTGGTACGGACATCAAGCTCGGCGGCAACCCCGACGACCTCGCCGAGGCCGAGCTGCGGCAGGCGGGCCTGGACCCGGTCGAGCACGTCGAGGAGTGGGCGGCCGCCCTTCCGGGCGCGCTGGAGCGGGCCGAGAAGGCCGTGAAGGCGGAGTTCGAGGAGGTCAAGGAGCTCGGCGGGCTCTACGTCCTGGGCACCGAGCGCCACGAGTCGCGTCGTATCGACAACCAGCTGCGCGGTCGTTCCGGCCGTCAGGGCGACCCGGGCGAGTCCCGCTTCTACCTGTCGCTGGGCGACGACCTGATGCGTCTGTTCAAGGCGCAGATGGTCGAGCGCGTGATGGCCATGGCGAACGTGCCGGACGACGTGCCGATCGAGAACAAGATGGTCACCCGGGCCATCGCCTCCGCGCAGGGCCAGGTCGAGAGCCAGAACTTCGAGACCCGTAAGAACGTCCTGAAGTACGACGAGGTCCTCAACCGGCAGCGCGAGGTCATCTACGGCGAGCGCCGACGCGTCCTGGAGGGCGAGGACCTGCACGAGCAGATCCGCCACTTCATGGACGACACGATCGACGACTACATCCGCCAGGAGACCGCCGAGGGCTTCGCGGAGGAGTGGGACCTCGACCGCCTGTGGACCGCGTTCAAGCAGCTCTACCCGTGCAAGATCACGATCGAGGAGCTGGAGGACGCGGCCGGCGACCGGGCGGGCATCACCGCCGAGTTCATCGCCGAGTCGGTCAAGAACGACATCCACGAGCAGTACGACGCGCGGGAGAAGCAGCTCGGCTCGGAGATCATGCGTGAGCTGGAGCGGCGGGTCGTGCTGTCGGTCCTCGACCGCAAGTGGCGCGAGCACCTCTACGAGATGGACTACCTCCAGGAGGGCATCGGCCTGCGCGCGATGGCGCAGAAGGACCCGCTGGTCGAGTACCAGCGCGAGGGCTTCGACATGTTCACCGCGATGATGGAGGGCATCAAGGAGGAGTCCGTCGGCTATCTGTTCAACCTGGAGGTCCAGGTCGAGCAGCAGGTCGAGGAGGTCCCGGTGCAGGACGCGGCCCCGTCGCTGGAGAAGCAGGACGCCGTCCCGGCCGGCGCCGGCCGCCCGGAGATCCGCGCCAAGGGCCTGGACGCCCCGCAGCGCCCGGACCGCCTGCACTTCACCGCGCCGAAGGTCGACGGTGACGGCTCGGTCATCGAGGGCGACTTCGCCTCGGACGGCGGAGCGGACTCGGGTGACGGCATGACCCGCGCGGAGCGCCGCAAGGCGCAGAAGAGCGCGGGCGGGCGTCGCCGCAAGAAGTAGCGAGAAGTGGCGTCGAGCACGACGCCACCACCGGAAGGGCCGGTCGCCAGGAGGCGACCGGCCCTTCCGGCATGCGGGGGGCGCGGGCCAGGTGTGCCTGCGCCGCTCGGGGCCGTGGTCCCAGATCCCTGGGGTTCATCCGATCGGGTACGGGGAGGGGCTGATCCGGCGGTCGGACACGGGACGAGGAGGTCGCCCAGGAGGGAAGCCTGACCGGGCTCTCGGCGGGGGCTCTCGGCGGCGCCCTCCGCGCGTCCTTCGGACGGGCCCCGTGGGGCCGTGGCGAGGGCCTCGGCCATGCCCCCAGGCGTACGGACAGCGGCGCCGGCTGATGGCAGCGCCGCTGGGCCCGCGTCCCACATGAAGGGCCGAGGGGCCGCTCGCTCGTTGGCGGCGGCTCCTCGGCCCTTCATGAAGCTGGTGCTCGGCCCTCTACGGCCCCGTCACGGCCCCGGGCGGCCCTGAGGGAGGTGCCAGGGGAGGCCGTCGAGTTCGACGGCCGCGCAGCGCCAGCGGCGGTCGGGGCCGCGCTCGAGGCGGAAGGCCATGGCGCGGACGCGTTCGCCGGTGGTGATGGTGGCGCAGGCTTCGACGGCGTCGGTGTGGCCCGGGAGGTGGGCCGAGCAGCGGCGCAGGACCGGGCGGGGGCCGGGGGAGCGGAGAGGGGTCGCGGGGGCGAGCTGGACGAGCTGTTCGTAGGCCTCGCCGATCGTGTGGCCCAGCATCCAGTGGACCGGGCGTTCCCCGCTCAGGACGGCGAGGAGGCGCTCGGCGAACATGACGTGCGGCGGCTGTGTCCGCCGCGGGCCGGTGCCCGCGCGGCCGCGCGGGCGGGTGCCGGCCGGACCGGAGGGGTGTCGGGTGTACGTGGTCATGCGGGTCCCCGTTCGTCGCGATGGGCCACCGGCTACTGGCCGGTAACTTCGTCGGGGGATCTTGTACGAGCCGGGGCCGGACCCCGGCAAGAGCTCTCCGTCACCACGCCCCGACACAGGGTGATTCACCTATCCGGGGGACCCGGGCCCCGTGCGCGCTCCCCGCGTATCCTGAGGGCGTCTCCGACTACGAAAGCGGCCAGCCATGCGCGTGTACGTCCCCCTGACCCTTCCCGGTCTCGCACAGGCGCACAAGGCGGGCGAGCTCGGACCCGGGCCGCTCACCGCCTACGCCGTCACCCCGGCGTTGCGCGAGTGGTACGTCTCCGACGACATCGAGGAGCTGGAGTACGCCGCCCTCAGCCGCGCCGCCGCCGCCTCGCTCCGGCTGCTCGCCGGCGACCCCGAGGCCGCCCGGCGCAGGGTCGTCGTCGCCGTGGACGTCCCCGACAAGGCCGCCGTCGTCGACCCCGACCGCGGGCTCGACGCGAGCGCCCTCGGCGAGGTCCGTATCGCCGCCGCCGTACCGCTGGCGAAGGCCGCCGCCGTGCACGCCGACGCCGACGACGCCGAGGCCGACGTGTCGGCCGCCGCCGCCGCGCTCGGGGCCGCCGACCAGGGCGACGACGACGCGCAGTTCGTCGTCGACGGGGCCGACGACCACGAGCTGCTCTGGTACGGGGTGCAGGAGATCCCGGGCCTGCTCGGCTGAACCTGCCGGTACCGTGGCTCCCCATGGGGAAGCATGCGAAGCACCTGGTCTGGGACTGGAACGGCACTCTGCTCGACGACATCAGCGCCGTCATCGGCGCCACCAACGCCGCCTTCGCCGAACTGGGGCTCGAACCGATCACCCTGGAGCGGTACCGCGACCTCTACACGGTGCCGGTGCCCAAGTTCTACGAGCGTCTGATGGGGCGCCTGCCCACCGGTGAGGAATGGATCGTCATGGACGACGCCTTCCACCGGCACTACTGGGCCCTGGCCGAGGCCTGCGTGCTCGCCGCCGGTGCCGCGGAGCTGCTGGCCGCCCGGCAGGCGTCCGGCTTCACCCAGTCGCTGCTCTCCCTCGCACCCCACGAGGAGCTGGTGCCGCTGGTGCGGCGGCACGGGATCGCCGAGCGGTTCGTGCGCGTCGACGGACGCACCGACCGCTCCACGGAAGGCAAGTCCGGGCACATGGTGCGCCACCTCGCCGCGCTCCAGGGCGTCGCGCCCGAGCGGGTCGTGGTGATCGGCGACGCGGCGGACGACGCCCGCGCGGCGGCGCACGTCGGGGCGAAGGCGGTGCTCTACACCGGCGGCTCGCACAGCCGGCGCAGCCTGGAGGCGGCCGGGGTCCCGGTCGTCGACTCCCTCGAAGAGGCCGTCGCCGTCGCGGAGGAGCTGGTCTAGGGGGCCTCCTGGGGGCGGCCGGGCGGCGGCGCGGTCGGCCGCACCGTCCCGGCCGGCGCGCCCCGGTGGGCCGCACCTCGGCCGTGCGGCCCCGGAGGGCGCGCCCAGCGGCCGCCCCCGGTCACCCCGTACCCGGCCCCCCTACTCCTCCGTCTCCCTCAGCACCTTCAGGAACTCCCGCATCCACATCGGGTGGTCCGGCCACGCCCGCGACGACACCAGGCGGCCGTCCACCACCGCCGCCGTGTCCCGGAAGGTCGCGCCCGCGGCCTGCATGTCGAGTTCCAGGGCGGGGTACGCGGTGACCCGGCGGCCCTCCAGGCTGCCGACCGCCGCCGTGAGGAGAGGTCCGTGGCAGATCTGGGCGACCGGTTTGTCCGCGTCGAAGAAGGACTTCAGGATCTTGCGGAGCTCCGGGTCGTTGCGCAGGTACTCCGGCGCCCGCCCGCCCGGGATGACCACGGCCGCGTAGGAGCCCGGGTCGACCTCCGAGAAGGCCAGGTCCGCCGGCCAGGTGTAGCCGGCCTTCTCCGTGTACGTGTCGAAGCCCGGCTCGAAGTCGTGGACCACGAACCGCAGCCGTTTGCGGGCCGGGGCCGCGATGTCGACCTCGTAACCTTCTTCGAGCAGTCGCTGATACGGGTACAACACCTCCAGCGACTCCGCCGCGTCCCCGGTCACGATCAAGATCTTCGCCATGGCGACTCCCAGATCCGTCAGATCCCTAGATCCCTGATGTCGATGTGCCCGGATAACCCTGCGTCGCTGTCCACACTGTCAAACTTCGCGCCCCGCTTTTGTACACATAAGGCTCATGACGGCCGGGGGGTCAACAGCGATAGGCTTTTCTCGTGATCAGCGCGATACGCCGAGGGGGCAGCGCAGCCCCCGGCTTCCGCCCGGTCCGCCACAGCGGCCGGGCCGACGGTGCGTTCGCCGATCCCCAGGGCCGGGTGGCCGAGAACCGCCCGGACATCTCTCATCGCGGCACAACGCCGACTTCGACCGGTACGACCGCGTCGTGGCGTTGTGTCCTTTCTTCCACCGACGTCACGCAATGGCGCGCGACAGGAGTCAGAGGACATGCAGACCAAGCTGGACGAAGCCAAGGCCGAGCTGCTCGATCGGGCTGCCCGGGTAGCTGAGAACAGCCCGGTCGGGGGGCGACTTCCGACAGGGCCGGAGAACGGGGAGCGTCCGGACCACGCGAGCCTGCTCGACTACCTCCAGCGCTACTACCTGCACACCGCGCCCGAGGACCTCACCGACCGCGACCCCGTCGACGTGTTCGGTGCCGCCCTGTCGCACTACCGCCTCGCGGAGAACCGCCCCCAGGGCACCGCGAACGTCCGCGTCCACACCCCCACGGTGGAGGAGAACGGCTGGACCTGCAGCCACTCCGTCGTCGAGGTGGTCACCGACGACATGCCGTTCCTCGTCGACTCCGTCACCAACGAGCTGTCCCGCCAGGGCCGTGGCATCCACGTCGTCATCCACCCGCAGGTCCTCGTCCGCCGCGACGTGACCGGCCGCCTCATCGAGGTCCTCGCCAAGCAGCTCCCCAAGGACGCCCTGCCGCACGACGCGCTCACCGAGTCCTGGATCCACGTCGAGATCGACCGCGAGACCGACAAGGCCGACCTCAAGCAGATCACCAACGACCTGCTGCGCGTCCTGTCCGACGTCCGCGAGACCGTCGAGGACTGGGAGAAGATGCGCGACGCCGCGCTGCGCATCGCCGACGGCCTGCCCGACGAGCCCACCGCCTCCGACCTGCGGCCCACCGAGGTCGAGGAGGCCCGCGAGCTGCTGCGCTGGCTCGCCGACGACCACTTCACCTTCCTCGGATACCGCGAGTACGAGCTGGTCAACGGTGACGCCCTGGCCGCCGTCCCCGGCACCGGCCTCGGCATCCTGCGATCCGACCCGCACCACAGCGGCGACGACCACCACGCCCACCCCGTCTCGCCGTCCTTCAACCGGCTGCCCGCCGACGCCCGCGCCAAGGCCCGCGAGCACAAGCTGCTCATCCTGACGAAGGCCAACAGCCGCGCGACCGTGCACCGCCCCTCGTACCTCGACTACGTGGGCGTGAAGAAGTTCGACGCCGACGGCAACGTCATCGGCGAGCGCCGCTTCCTCGGCCTGTTCTCCTCGGCCGCCTACACCGAGTCCGTTCGCCGCGTCCCGGTCGTCAAGCGCAAGGTCCAGGAGGTCCTCGACGGCGCCGGCTTCTCGCCCAGCAGCCACGACGGCCGCGACCTGCTCCAGATCCTGGAGACCTACCCGCGCGACGAGCTGTTCCAGACCCCGGTCGACCAGCTCCAGGCCATCGTCACCAGCGTCCTGTACCTCCAGGAGCGGCGGCGGCTGCGGCTCTACCTGCGCCAGGACGAGTACGGCCGCTACTACTCGGCGCTCGTCTACCTGCCGCGCGACCGCTACACCACCCGCGTCCGGCTGCGGATCATCGACATCCTCAAGGAGGAGCTGCACGGCACCAGCGTCGACTTCACGGCCTGGAACACCGAGTCGATCCTCTCCCGCCTCCACTTCGTCATCCGCGTCGAGCCCGGCACCGCGCTCAGCAAGCTGACCGAGGCCGACGTCGACCGGATCGAGGCCCGGCTCGCCGACGCCGCCCGCTCCTGGTCCGACGGCTTCGCCGAGGCGCTCAACTCCGAGCTGGGCGAGGAGCGCGCCGCCGAGCTGCTGCGCCGCTACGGCAACGCCTTCCCCGAGGGCTACAAGGCCGACCACTCGCCGCGCGCCGCCGTCTCCGACCTCGTCCACATGGAGGCACTGGCCGACAGCGACAAGGACTTCTCGCTCTCGCTGTACGAGCCGGTCGCCTCCGGCAGCGGCGAGCGCCGCTTCAAGATCTACAAGACGGGTGACCAGATCTCCCTCTCCGCCGTGCTGCCGGTCCTCAACCGGCTCGGCGTCGAGGTCACCGACGAGCGCCCGTACGAGCTGCGCTGCGCCGACCGCACCCACGCCTGGATCTACGACTTCGGTCTGCGCATGCCGCTCCCGACGGGCAACGGCGGCGACTACCTCGGCGACGACGCCCGCGAGCGCTTCCAGGAGGCCTTCGCCGCCACCTGGAACGGCGAGGCCGAGAACGACAACTTCAACTCGCTCGTCCTGTCCGCCGGGCTCACCTGGCGCGAGGCGATGGTGCTGCGCGCCTACGCGAAGTACCTGCGCCAGGCCGGTTCGACGTTCAGCCAGGACTACATGGAGGACACCCTCCGCAACAACGTCCACACCACCCGGCTGCTCGTCTCCCTCTTCGAGGCCCGGATGGCGCCGGAGCGCCAGCGCGCCGGCACCGAGCTGATCGACGGCCTCCTGGAGGAGCTGGACGGTGCCCTCGACCAGGTCGCCTCCCTCGACGAGGACCGCATCCTGCGTTCCTTCCTCACCGTCATCAAGGCGACGCTGCGGACGAACTTCTTCCAGAAGTCCGTGGACGGCAAGCCGCACTCCTACGTGTCGATGAAGTTCGACCCGCAGGCCATCCCCGACCTGCCGGCCCCGCGCCCCGCCTTCGAGATCTGGGTGTACTCGCCGCGCGTCGAGGGCGTCCACCTGCGCTTCGGCAAGGTCGCCCGAGGCGGCCTGCGCTGGTCCGACCGGCGCGAGGACTTCCGTACCGAGATCCTCGGCCTGGTCAAGGCGCAGATGGTGAAGAACACCGTCATCGTGCCGGTCGGCGCCAAGGGCGGCTTCGTCGCCAAGCAGCTGCCGGACCCGTCGCTCGACCGTGACGCGTGGCTGGCCGAGGGCATCGCCTCGTACAAGACCTTCATCTCGGCGCTGCTCGACATCACCGACAACCTGGTCGGCGGCGAGGTCGTGCCGCCGGTCGACGTGGTCCGCCACGACGAGGACGACACCTACCTGGTCGTCGCCGCCGACAAGGGCACCGCGACCTTCTCCGACATCGCCAACGGCGTCGCGGAGTCGTACGGCTTCTGGCTCGGCGACGCGTTCGCCTCCGGCGGCTCGGCCGGCTACGACCACAAGGGCATGGGCATCACCGCCCGCGGCGCCTGGGAGTCGGTCAAGCGGCACTTCCGCGAGCTCGGCCACGACACCCAGACCGAGGACTTCACCGTCGTCGGCGTCGGCGACATGTCCGGCGACGTCTTCGGCAACGGCATGCTGCTCTCCGAGCACATCCGCCTCGTCGCCGCCTTCGACCACCGGCACATCTTCGTCGACCCGAACCCGGACGCGGCCGTCTCCTACGCCGAGCGCCGCCGCCTCTTCGAGCTGCCCCGCTCGTCCTGGGCCGACTACGACACCACGCTCCTCTCGCCCGGCGGCGGCATCCACCCGCGTACCGCCAAGTCGATCCCGGTCAACGCGCACATGCGGGCCGCCCTCGGCATCGAGGACGGGATCACCAAGATGACCCCGGCCGAGCTGATGAAGGCGATCCTGCAGTCGCCGGTCGACCTGCTGTGGAACGGCGGCATCGGCACGTACGTGAAGTCCTCCGTCGAGTCCAACGCGGACGTCGGCGACAAGGCCAACGACGCCATCCGCGTCGACGGCCAGGACGTGCGCGCCAAGGTCATCGGCGAGGGCGGCAACCTCGGCGCGACCCAGCTGGGCCGCATCGAGTTCGCCCGCTCCGGCGGACCCGAGGGCGAGGGCGGCAAGGTCAACACCGACGCCATCGACAACAGCGCCGGCGTCGACACCTCCGACCACGAGGTCAACATCAAGATCCTGCTGAACGGTCTGGTCACCGAGGGCGACATGACCGTCAAGCAGCGCAACGTGATCCTCGCCGAGATGACCGACGAGGTCGGCTCGCTCGTGCTGCGCAACAACTACGCGCAGAACACGGCCCTGGCCAACGCGGTCGCCCAGTCGCCGTCCCTGCTCCACGCCCACCAGCGCTTCATGCGCCGCCTGGGCCGCGACGGGGCCCTCGACCGCTCGCTGGAGTTCCTGCCCAACGACCGGCAGATCCGTGAGCTGCTGGGCGGCGGCAAGGGCCTGACGCAGCCGGAGCTCGCCGTCCTCCTCGCGTACACCAAGATCACGGTGGCCGACGAGCTCATCGGTACGGAGCTGCCCGACGACCCGTACCTGCGCGGGCTGCTCCACGCCTACTTCCCGACGCTGCTGCGCGAGCGGTTCCCCGAGGCCGTCGACCACCACCCGCTGCGCCGGGAGATCATCACCACGGTCCTGGTCAACGACACCGTCAACACCGGTGGCTCGACCTTCCTGCACCGCCTCCGCGAGGAGTCGGGCGCGTCGATCGAGGAGATCGTCCGCGCGCAGACCGCCGCCCGGGTGATCTTCCGTCTGGCCGAGGTCTGGGACGCCGTCGAGGCGCTCGACAACAAGGTCCCGGCCGAGTTCCAGACCCGGATGCGCCTGCACTCGCGTCGTCTGGTCGAGCGCGGCACCCGCTGGCTGCTCAACAACCGGCCGCAGCCGCTCCAGATCGGCGAGACCATCGACTTCTTCTCGGAGCGGGTCGAGCAGGTCTGGGAGAAGCTGCCGCAGCTGCTGCGCGGCGCGGACCTGGAGTGGTACGAGTCGATCTTCGAGGAGCTGACCGCGGTCGGCGTCCCGGAGGAGCTGGCGCTGCGCGTGGCCGGGTTCTCCTCCGCCTTCCCGACGCTCGACATCGTCGCGATCGCGGACCGCGTCGGCAAGGACCCGCTGGCGGTCGCCGAGGTCTACTACGACCTGGCCGACCGGCTGCGGATCACCGACCTCATGGACCGGATCATCGAGCTGCCGCGGGCCGACCGCTGGCAGTCGATGGCCCGCGCCTCCATCCGCGAGGACCTGTTCGCGGCGCACGCCGCGCTCACCTCGGACGTCCTCGCGGTCGGGAACGGCACCTCCACGCCGGAGGAGCGGTTCAAGGCGTGGGAGGAGAAGAACGCGGCGATCCTGGGCCGGGCGCGCACGACCCTGGAGGAGATCCAGGGCTCGGACGCCTTCGACCTGGCGAACCTGTCGGTGGCCATGCGGACGATGCGCACGCTGCTCCGTACGCACAGCTGACCCTGTTCGTGGAGGAGCCCCCGCCGGTACGGACCGGCGGGGGCTCCTCCCGTTACGCCTCGTCTCTCTACGACTCGTCTTTCTGCGGGTCGACCGATGACGTCCACAGGCGGCGGGCGGCCAGCAGTGCGGCCGCGAGCAGCAGCCCGTTGCGCAGCACCATGACGCCGAGGCCCTCCGGGGTGCCCGCGACGACGTCCAGGTAGAGGACCGGGTACGCGAGGGAGCTCAGGGCCGCGGCCGGCAGGAGCAGCAGCGCGACCGGGCGCATCACCGTGCGACGCGAGGTCAGACAGACGGCGGCCAGGCCGAGCAGCCAGACCATGTACTGGGGGCTGATGACCCGGCTGGTGACGGTGAAGAGCAGGACGGCGGCGAAGGCCGCGTCGAGCGGGGTGGCCTCGGTCCAGCTGTCGGCCCGCAGCCGCCACAGCAGGAGCCAGATGAAGGCCAGGGCGGTCAGCAGCAGGGCGAGGTGCCCGACGGTGGAGACGTAGGGGCCGACGTACTCGAAGGCGCCGTAGCGGAACCGGACCTCGCCGGTCCAGCCGCCGAAGGCCCTGGCCAGGGCCAGGGCGGTGCCGCCGAGGGACTCGATCTGGATGCCCCGGTTGCCCTGCTGGCGCAGGAAGCCGAGGGACTCGGAGAACAGCAGCCCCAGCGTGAGGAGCAGGGTCACGGCGGTGACGGCGGCGGCCGTCCAGGCCTCGCGGGTGGTGCGCCCGCGCGGGGTGCCGATGAGGGTCAGGGCGGGCCAGACCTTCACCAGGGCGCCGAGTCCGGCGAGTGCGCCGCCGATCCGGTGGGCGGCGGTGGAGCGGCACTTCAGGGCGAGCAGGGCGAGCACGGCGAGGGCGGTGCTCTGGACGTCGTACCGGGCGAGCGGCAGGTGCAGGAGCAGCGGGAGGCCGAGCACCCAGTACCAGGCGCCGTGGGTGAGGCGGGCGCTGTCGGCGCGGGCGAGGGCGGCGGCGACGGCGAGGTCGGCGAGCAGGGTGAGGAGGACGAAGCCCTGGAAGTACGTGAGCCAGGGCAGGATCCCGGGCGACATGATGACCAGGCCGGCGCCGGGCGGGTACTGCCAGGTGACGTCGCCGGGCGGGAAGGTGCCCTGCGCGAACTGGCCGTACCAGTGCCGGTAGAGGGAGTGCACCTCGCCGGCGACGCCGCCGATGCCGAGGCTGTCGCGGTACAGCAGGAGCAGCATGCCGACGCGGGTGAGCACCCAGACCACGGCGAGGGTGAGCAGCGGGCCGCGGCCGACGGCCACGAAGGTGGCGGAGGTGAACGTCTCCGACTCGAAGGGCGAACGGGTGAGGGACGGCGGCGCCGCCCCGGTGCGCGCGGGGGCACCCGCACCGGGTCCGGGGTCGGGACCGGTGTCGGCGGGGCCGGGGGCGGCTTCGTGCGGAGAGGGCTCGGGAGTCATCCCTCCGCACTTTAGTCAGGTATGTCCTAGTTCTTCCCGGTCTCGACGGCCGACCGGGTGCCATCCCTGGTGAATTCCTCGTACGCCGCCACGACCTCACCCGCCGGCCCGTCCATCCGCAGGGTGCCCGCCTCCAGCCACAGCGCGCGGTCGCAGGTCTCGGTGATCGTCGCGTTCGAGTGGCTCACCAGGAAGACGGTGCCCGCCTCGGCGCGCAGCTCGTCGATCCGTTGCCGGCTGCGGCGGCGGAAGGCCGCGTCGCCGGTCGCAAGGGCCTCGTCGATGAGGAGCACGTCATGGCTGCGGGCGGCGGCGATGGAGAAACGCAGCCGGGCGCCCATGCCGGAGGAGTAGGTGCGCATGGGGCGGGAGATGGCGTCGTCGCCCTTGTCGTCGATGCCGGAGAAGGCGACGATGTCGGCGTAGCGGGCGGTGATCTCCTTGCGGCTCATGCCCATCGCGAGGCCGCCCAGGATCACGTTCCGCTCCCCGGTCAGATCTCCCATCATGGCCGCGTTGACGCCGAGCAGGGCGGGGCGGCCTCGCGTGTAGACGTGGCCCGCGCTGGTGGGCAGCAGGCCCGCGACGGCCTTCAGGAGGGTCGATTTCCCTGATCCGTTCGAACCGATCAGGCCGATCGCCTCGCCCCGGTAGGCGGCGAAGGAAACGCCCCTGACCGCGTGGACGGTGCGGGTGCCGCCCCGTTCGGTGTAGGTGACATGGACGCCGTCGGCGACGACCGTCGGTTCTCGTTCCTCGCTCACGCGCGGGTGCTCAGCCACGGCCGTACGTCTCCTCGGCCTGCCAGAAGAAGAGGAAGCCGCCCGCGAAGGCCAGGGCCGCCCAGCCGGCGGCGAGGGGCCAGGCGTGGGGCGGGAGCTGGGAGCCATGGAAGCTCTCGATCAGCGCGAGGCGCATGAGGTCGATGTACACGGCGGCGGGGTTGCACTGGAGCAGGACGATCACCGCGTGCGGCAGGTCGCGGCCGTGGGTGAGGTGGGCGAGGGACCACATGATCCCGGAGGCGTACATCCAGGTGCGCAGCACGAACGGCATCAGCTGAGCGATGTCCGGCGTACGGGCGGCCAGCCGGGCGGTCGCCAGCGCGAGCCCGGTGCCGAAGAGGGTCTGGAGCGCCAGGGCGGGTACCGCGAGGAGCCAGCTCCAGCGCGGGAACTCGCCGAAGCAGAACAGGATCGCCACCAGGGCGCCCAGGGAGAAGACCAGCTGCTGGAGCTGCTGGAGCGCCAGGGCCAGGGGCAGGCCGGCGCGGGGGAAGTGCAGGGCGCGGACCAGGCCCAGGTTGCCGCTGATCGCGCGGGTGCCGGTCATGATCGTCTGCGAGGTGAAGGTCCAGGTGAAGACGCCCGTGATCAGGAACGGGACGTAGTCGGGGATGCCCCGCCGCACATCCATGAGGACGCCGAAGATCGCGTAGTAGACGGCCGCGTTGAGCAGGGGCGTCATCACCTGCCAGACCTGGCCGAGGCGGGCCTGGCTGTACTGCGCGGTCAGCCTGGCGGTCGCGAAGGCGGCGATGAAGTCGCGCCGCGACCAGAGCTGCCGCACATACGCGGGGAGCGAGGGGCGGGCACCGCTCACGGTGAGCCCGTGGCGCCGGGCGAGTTCGCGCAGCTCATCGGAGGAGAGGGGTGCCGGTGGTGCTGGTGGGGCGAGGGTTTCGGTCGTCACGGTCATCGCCTTCGGTGGAACGGGTCCGTATCGTCGCTACGTGGACGTTAGGCCACCTTGGCGTCGGAACGCAACCGTTTCGTCGTCTCGTGACGGGCGGGTTCGCCGCTGGCTAAGATCCTGTGCATGACGACACCCTCCGGACCTTCGGGAACTCCTCGCCGTGCCCCCGCGGGAGCCGCCGTGCTCCGGGAGGACGTCACCGAGGCCATCCGCGCCGCCGTCTTCGACGAGCTGGCTGCCGTCGGCTTCGCCCGTATGTCGATCGAGGGCATCGCCCGCCGCGCCGGAGTCGGCAAGACCGCCGTCTACCGGCGCTGGAAGTCCAAGCTCTCCCTCGTCCTCGACCTCGTCGGCGCCGTCACCGTCCAGGGCCTGCCCGCGCCCGCCACCGGCTCCCTGTACGGCGACGTCCGCGCCCTCCTGGAGGTCGCCGCCCAGGCCCTGCGCCACCCGGTGGCCTCGCAGGTCATCCCCGACCTCCTCGTCGAGGCCGTGCGGCACCCCGAGATCGCCGACGCGCTCAAGGCCGCCCTGCTCGACCCCCAGCAGGGGGTCGTGGCCCAGGTCGTCCGCGCCGCCGTCGAGCGCGGCGAGCTGCCCGGGGGCGCCGACCCCGACCGGGCGCTCGACCTCGTGGTCGGCCCGCTCTACTGGCGGCTGGTCGTCGTCCGCACCGAGCCGCCGCAGGGCCACGAGGGCTACCTCGACGACCTGGCGCGCTCGGCGGTGGCCGCCCTCACCGCGTAACAGCCGCCGCGTCACACCCGCCGGGCGCGGCTACTTCACCGCGCCCGCCATCACCCCGGACACGAACTGCCGCTGGAACGCGAAGAAGACCAGCAGCGGGACCACCATCGACACGAACGCGCCCGGCGCGAGCACGTCCACGTTGTTGCCGAACTGCCGGACCTGCTGCTGGAGCGCCACCGTGATCGGCGGCGACTGCGCGTCCGCGAAGATCAGCGCCACCAGCATGTCGTTCCACACCCACAGGAACTGGAAGATCCCCAGCGAGGCCAGCGCCGGGCCGCCCAGCGGCAGCACCACCCGGGCGAACAGACGGATCTCGCCCGCCCCGTCGAGCCGCGCCGCCTCCAGGAGCTCGCGCGGGATCTCCGCGAAGAAGTTCCGCAGCAGGAAGATCGCGAACGGCAGCCCGAAGGCCGTGTGGAACAGCACCACGCCCAGCGTCGTCTCGAAGATCCCGACCGCGCCGAACAGCTTCGAGACCGGGACCAGCGCCACCTGCACCGGCACCACCAGCAGCCCCACGACGAGCAGGAACCACCAGTCCCGGCCCGGGAAGTCCAGCCAGGCGAAGGCATAGCCGGCGAACGCGCCGATCACCACCACGAGGAGGGTGGCCGGCACGGTGATCAGGACCGTGGCGACCAGCGAGTCGGTGATCGCCCCGTCGGACAGCAGGGCCCGGTAGTTCTCCGTGGTCAGCTGCGCCGGGGCCGAGAAGACCCGCCACCAGCCGTCCGAGGCGATGTCGGACGGGGAGCGCAGCGAGGAGATCAGCAGCCCGGCCGTCGGCATCAGCCAGAACAGCCCGACCAGGACGAGCAGGACACGCACCGCTCCGGAGGCGGTGCGGGAGGCGATCCGGGCGGCGACCCGGGAGGCCGGGAGGCTCATCGGCGGGCCTCCCTTCGCGTACGGCGGACACGGCGGATGTTGACCGCCATCACCGGCAGGACGAGCAGCAGGAGCAGCACCGCGATGGCCGAGCCGACCCCGAGGTCGGCGTCGGTGCCGAAGGAGGAGCGGTACAGCTGGAGCGCGAGCACGTTCGCGTCGTCCTGGGCCGAGCCCGGCGCGATGATGAAGACCAGGTCGAAGACCTTCAGGACGTTGATCATCAGAGTGACGAGGACGACGCCGAGGACCGGCGCGAGCAGCGGCACCGTGATCCTGCGGAACACCTGCCACTCGTTCGCCCCGTCGACCCGCGCCGCTTCGAGGAGTTCACGCGGCAGGCCGGCGAGCCCGGCGGCGATGAGCACCATCGCGAAGCCGGCCCACATCCACACGTAACTGCCGATGATCGCCGGGGTGACGAGCGAGGGACCGAGCCAGGACACTCCGTTGTACTGCTCGCGGAAGTTGTTCTCCGGCAGTCGCAGGACCGCCCCGTCGGCGGCGGCCGGGAGCGTGAAGCCGCCGTCGGCGGCGGCCGTGGTGCGCGCGACCACCGCGCCGTCCTTCACCGCCTCGATCCGCAGCCCCTTCAGGCCGAGTTCGTTCGGGTCGACGGCGTTGGGCCTTCCGCCGCCGCCCCGGGTGAAGTCCAGCCAGGCGGTGCCGCTGATCCCCTCACCCGCCGGGGCGGCGGTACGGGCCGGGCGGGCGTCCTCGGGCATCTGCGCGGGCGGGACCCCGACCAGCGGCAGCAGGGCGACCTCCCCCGTACGGACCGGGGACTTGGTGACGTACGCCCCGCCGACCGCCGGTTTCAGCGGGTGCACGGGCAGCGGGCGGGCCCGGGGGAAGCCGGACGACTCGGCGAAGGTGTCGTGCACGCCGACCCAGACGGCGTTGGCGACCCCGCGGTCCGGGTCCTGCTCGTACACCAGACGGAAGATGATGCCCGCGGCGAGCATCGAGATCGCCATCGGCATGAAGACGACGAGCTTGAACGCCGTTCCCCAGCGCACCCGTTCGGTGAGCACCGCGAAGACCAGACCGAGGGCCGTCGCCACGGTGGGCGCGACGACCACCCAGATCAGGTTGTTGCGGACGGCGGTGCGGATGGACTCGTCCGTGAAGAGCGTGACGTAGTTGTCCAGGCCGGCGAAGGAGTCGCCCGCCTTGTCGAAGAAGGAGCGCTGCACCGAGTACCCGATGGGGTAGACGACGAGCGCGCCGAGCAGCACGAGGGCGGGCAGGAGGAAGGCCGCCGCGACGACCGCGGCGCGGCGCGCGCGGGCGCGGCTCGCGGGCGTGGCGCGCCGGCCACGGGAGCCGGGCGTGCCGGACGTCCCGGGGGGCCTTCGGCCGGTGGTGCCCGGCGTGGGGGTCGCGGTGGTGCTCTCCTCGCGGGCCACCGGTCAGCCCTTGTACGCCTTGGCGGCCTCGGCCTCCAGTCTGGCCTGGGTCCCCGCCACGTCCTTCGGGTTCTTCAGGAAGTCCTGGAGCGCCTTCCACTCGCCCTTGCCGGGCGTCCCGCCGAACGACTGCGGCATCTGGTCCGACATGTCGAAGCGGAAGTCGTCGCCCGCGCCGATCAGCGACGTGGCGATCTCCCGCTGGACGTCGTTCGGGTACGCGGCCGGGTCGAGCGCCTTGTTGGGGGAGAGGAAGCCGCCCTCGGCCGCCCAGATCCGCGCCGCGTCGGGCGAGGCGAGGAAGGTCAGCAGGGCCTGCGCGCCCTTCGAGTCCTTCAGCGCCACGGCCGCGTCGCCGCCGGTCACCACCGGGGCCGTGCCGGCGTCGCCGACGGCCGGGAAGGGGAAGACCTTCGCGTCCGTGCCGATCTTCGCGCCGGTCTCCGCGATGTTGATCGCCGAGAAGTCGCCCTCGAAGACCATCGCCGCCTTGGCCTGGTCGCCGCCGGTGAAGGTCTGGGTGACGGACACCGGGAACTCGGTCTGCAGCGCGCCGTTGGTGCCGCCCGCCAGCAGGCTCGGCTTGCCGAACAGCTCGCCGAGGGTGGTCAGGGCCTGGGCGACCGAGGGATCCGTCCACTTCAGCTCGTGCCGGGCCAGCCGGTCGTACTTCTCCGGGCCCGCCTGCGAGAGGTAGACGTTCTCGAACCAGTCGGTGAGGGTCCAGCCGTCCGCGCCGCCGACCGAGACCGGGGTGACGCCGGAGGCGGAGATCGTCTCGGCGGTGGCGAGGAACTCCTTCCAGGTCTTCGGCTCGCTCGCGCCCGCGTTGTCGAAGGCGGCGGTGTTGTACCAGATCAGGGACTTGTTGGCGGCCTTGAAGTAGACGCCGTACGGCGTGCCGTCGACCGCGCCGAGGTCCTGCCAGCCCTTGGAGTAGTTCTTGGCGAGCTGCGCCTTCGCCTCGGGGCCGAGCGGCTTGATCCACTTCTGGGCCGCGGCCTGATGGATCGCGCCGACCTGCGGCAGCATCGCCACGTCGGGCGGCGAACCGCCCGCGATCTTCGTGCCGAGGAAGTTCACGATCGGGTCCTGGGCGGGCACGAAGGTGACCGTCGCGCCCGTGCGCTTCTCGAACTCCTTCAGGACCTTGGTGAAGTTCTCCTGCTCGGGGCCGGTCCAGACGGCGGCGACCTCGATCTTCTCGCCCCTGAGGGACGGCAGCGACAGCCCCGAGCCGCCGCTGGGCGTGCCCGTGCCGGGCTTCGCGCCCTTGCCGCCGTCCCCGTCTCCGCACGCCGCCGCCGTGAGAACGGCCAGCGCCGCCACGGCGACGAGTCGAAGAGTTCTGCCGTTACGCATCCGAGCCCCGCCTCTCCCGCGTTTTCCGGTCCCGTGCGCTCAGGTCTACGCCGGGTGCCCGAGGCCCGCAATACCGCCTTCGGTGTCAAGTGCCCGATCGTGATCGGCTCGTGACGTGACATCAGGGGTGCGGGGCCGAGGGCCCGACGGTGCCGGGGTGCACGGTCCGGGGCGCTTCCGGATGGCTTCCGGGCGGGCCCTCAGGCGTGGGTGGGCGAGGTCAGCGGCGGTATCGGGCTGGCGTCGACGGACCGGGCGGCGCGGTCGAGGGCGCTGGCGAGCAGGGCCAGATCCGTCGGGCCGTTGCCCAGCTCGCGGACCGGGCGCCGGGTGGGCGGGTCGCCCATGCGCTCCCACTCCAGCGGGACGACCGTCGGCCGCAGGGTGGCCGTGCGCGGGATGCGCCCGGTGACCCGGCCACCCTGGAACGGCGTCACCCGCCCGTCCGGATGGCCGAGCCGGCCGCGTCCCGGCTGGGGGCCCTCCGGGCCGGGCGCGGCGGGCGGCGCGTCCAGCACGATCCGCAGCCGCGCGCCGTGCGCCAGCTCCGTGTCCGCCGTGCGGTCCGGCCGCGCCGAGGTCGCGACCAGGTGCACCCCGAGCCGTGCCCCGTGGCGCGCGACCGCCTCCAGGGCCCGCACCACGGACCCGGCCGCGGGCCGCCCGGGGGCGCCGAGCGCGGGCGCGACCAGAGCGTCGAAGTCGTCCACGAGCACCACCAGCCGCGGCAGCGAGCCCGCTCCTTCGCCCGCCGGTCCGCTCCGGGCCCCCGGCAGCTGCGTGTCCGGCGCGTCGGCACGGTCGCCGTCGGGGCGCCCCGAGTCGGTGCGCAGGGTGCGGCTGCTGTGCCGGTCGCCGAGGAGGTCGGAGCCGGGCGGCGGGGTGCTGCGGTACGAGGGCCCGCCGGTCGGGTCGTACACGGCACCGGCCGGGGTGCGATAGGTCCGTCCGCTCGGCCGGTCGCCGAGGAGGTCGGAGCCGGGCGCGGGGGTGCGGTCGGTGAGGGAGGCGGTCGCCGGTGCGGGCAGCCGGCCGCTCGGGGTGTCGCCCACGGCGCCGTCGGCCGCCACGCGCAGGGTGCGGCCGCTCAAGCGGTCGCCGAGGAGGTCGGAGCCGGGGGGCGGGGTGCGCTCGTCGCCGGTTCCGACAGCGGAGCCGTACGCCGTACCGGACCAGGAGGCGGCGCTCGCTCCCGTACCGGCGCCGGGTCTGGGGGCGCGGCCGCTGCCGCCGTCGGCCGGCTCCGCCGCGCCGGTCCGGGCGTCCGGGACACGGGCGACGGCGCGCGCGGGGGCCGGGACGGACTCGGCGGCGCTCGCGGTGCGCTGGCCGATCAGGCGGCCCGAGCGGCGGTCGGCGAAGTGGGTGTCGCCGAGGAGCTCGGCGCGGCGCTTCAGCTCGGCGCCCAGGGCCTGGGCGAACTCCCGCATCCGCACCGGATCGGAGGCGACCAGGTGCTCGGTGACATGCGGCAGCTCCGTGCACGCGGCGAGGCCCTCGCCGCGCTCGCCGCCCGCGCCGTCGACCAGGAGCAGGCCGAGCCGGTCGGGGCGGCCGCCGGCCGCGAGGGAGGCGGCGACGGCGCGCAGCAGTTCGGTGCGGCCGCTGCCCGCCGGGCCCTCGATCAGCAGGTGCGGGCCCTCCTTCGTGAGGTCGACCGCGACCGGTCCGCGCGGTCCCGCGCCCAGGACGGCCGTGCCGTCGGACGAGGAGGCCCAACGGGCCATCAGGGACGCGGGCGTGGCCCGGGCCAGGCCCAGCTCGTCGAGGAGCCGGGCCGACGGGGGCAGCACGGCCGAGGCCCGGCCGTGCCCGGCGCCGCCCGCCGCGTCCGTGCGCAAGGGGGCGAGGGCGCGTCCGAACCGGTCGGCCCAGGCCACCGAGACGGCGTCCACCACGCCGACCGTGCCGTGTCCGGCGGCCCGGCCGCCGGCCGTCCGCAGCAGGCGAAGGGCGGTCGCCACATCACCGCTGAGCAGCGCCGCGGCCCCGCACTCGCGGAAGGCGAAGGAGGCCGCGCACGCCTCCTCGTACGTCGCCGCGACGGGCGAGGCGGGGGAGGCGGAGGGCGCCTCCGCCAGGCAGATCAGATGGATGCCGGCGGCGGCGCCCGCGCCGGCGAGCCGGGCCGCCGTCTCGCGCAGCGCGGCGGAGCCGGGGTCGCCGTCGAGGATCACGACCGTCGCGGGCCCCTCGTGGCGCGCGGCGGCCTCGGCGACCGCCGTCCGCTCGGCGCTGGCCCAGCCGGGGCCGAGCGGACCGTCGTCCAGGCGGCGGGTCAGCTCGGTCAGCCGGGCGTGCGCCTGGTCCCGGTCGTAGGCGAGGAGGAGCCGGCAGTCCTGGCCGTGCGCGGGCCGCACGTGCGGGAGCCAGCCGAGCCAGCCCCAGGCCCGGCGCCGCTCCTCGAGGGGGCGGTTCCGGTCGGCGCTGACCAGCACGATCTCCAGGTCGCCCGGGGAGTGCAGGGCGGCGAGCTGGGCCACCACCGAGCGGGCGAGCCCGGCGAGACGCGGCGCGGGCCCGGCCAGGCCGAGGGAGCCGGCCTCGCGCAGTCCGACGGTGACGGGCACTCCGGACAGCTCGGCCCGGTCCGTCGTGCCGAGCCGGACCGCCAGGGCCTCGGGGTGGTCGAGGCCCCGCTCCCACAGGCGCGGTCCCGGGCCGAGCGCGGTGAGCAGGACGGCGGCCGGGTCGGGCCAGCTGTCGGGGGAGGCGCCGGGGCCGCCGCCGGACGCGGGGTCGGACAGGGCGCCCGAGAAGGCCGGCACGGGGGCAACGCCGTACTCGGAGGAGGCCGCGTCCTCCCGGCCGCCCGCGAGCCGACGGGCCCACGCGCCGAGACCGCGGCGGCGGACCTGCCGGGTCCTGCTGTGGGCCTCGATCCCGCCCTCGGGCTCGCCGGGCTCCTCCGCCCGCGCGTGCCCGTCGGCGGAGGCCGCGGCGGCCGGGGCCCCGGGACCGCCGCCGTGGGTGGCGTCCGAGGAGGGCGCGGCCTCCGGGGGCGCGTACCTCCCGGCGCTCGCGCTCGTACGCGCGCCCGAGCCCGCACCCGTACGCGAGCCCGTGTCGGCCCCTGTGCCGGCACCCGGGACCGCGCCTCCGTCCCCGCCGGCTCCGGCGGGGCGCGTCACGCGCAGATGGCCCTCGCCGTCCGGCGCGGTGGACAGCGCCTGCTCGGGGCCGCCCGGCCCGGTGGTCGCCGGGGCGTCGGGGCCGGTCAGGCGCAGCGCGGACTCGCCGACCCGCAGGACCGCTCCGGGCGGGAAGCGGACGGGCTCGGGGCCGACCGGGACGCCGTCGAGGGTCGTCCCGTTCGTGGAGCCCCGGTCGGTGACCGTGACGCGGCCGTCGGCGCCCACCGTCACCGTGCAGTGGGAGCGGGAGACGTCCGGGTCGTCGAGCGGCACGTCCGCGTCCACGGAACGGCCGATCCTGATCGCTCCGCCGTGCAGCAGGTGCACGCCGCCCGCGTCGGGGCCGGCGACCACATGGAGCCGGGCCGGGGCGCCCTCGCCGACGCCGTCGTCCGCGCCGGGCACCTGGAGCGAGAGCACGGCCCCGTCGACCAGCGGTGGCACTCCCAGCAGACAGCGGCGGGTGTCGAGCCGCTCGCCGCCCGCGTACAGCACGGTGGTCCCGGAGGAGGAGGTGTCGGGGCCGGAGACGGCCGCGGCGAGCGAGGAGGCCACGGCGGCCAGCTCGGTCCCCGCGGGCGCGGTGACGAGCACGTCGCAGGCGCGCCCGAGGCCGTGGCCGGCGTGCGGCGCGAGGACGGTCAGCCGGATCTGCATCGCCGTCAGCGGTCCCTTCTGCGCGGCGCGCCCGGCAGGGGAATCGCCCACTCGCCCCCCACCCGGCACGGACGCGTCGTCCGGTACAGGTCGGCACGGCGCGGGGGCTCCCGACCCCCGACACGACGTGCTGTAGGCATCCTCGCACCTGCCACTGACAACCCGCCCGCGGGTCGCCCAGAAGTGATCTTGTTCGGTCGTCTCTCGACGTGAAAACGCCTGGTTGCGTATGTCTCGCGTCGCTTCCGGCAACCTCGGGTAGGCGCCCGACGTCTCCTTTTCGGACAGCAAGAGTGGGGAAATCGGCCTTCCTGGAGACGGCCGATGACCCGTTCGGCGGCACTAAAGTGGGTCGGACACCCGGACGGGTCACAGAACACACAGGAACCCCGGGGATCCTCCACGTACGACCCCAGGACCACGATCAGCAGGGAGCGCGTGACGTGCGGCCTATCGGCAGCAAGTACCTGCTCGAGGAGCCGCTCGGCCGCGGCGCCACGGGCACCGTCTGGCGAGCCCGCCAGCGGGAGACGGCCGGCGCCGAGGCAGCAGTGCCCGGCCAGCCCGGCGAGACCGTCGCGATCAAGGTCCTCAAGGAGGAGCTGGCCAACGACGCGGACATCGTGATGCGCTTCCTGCGCGAGCGCTCCGTGCTGCTCCGGCTCACCCACCCCAACATCGTGCGCACCCGCGACCTCGTCGTGGAGGGTGACGTCCTCGCCCTGGTCATGGACCTCGTCGAGGGCCCCGACCTGCACCGCTACATCCGCGAGAGCGGCCCGCTCACCCCGGTCGCCGCCGCCCTGCTCACCGCGCAGATCGCCGACGCCCTCGCCGCGAGCCACGCCGACGGCGTCGTCCACCGCGACCTCAAGCCCGCCAACGTGCTGCTCGCCGAGCGGGACGGCGCCATGTTCCCGATGCTCACCGACTTCGGCATCGCGCGCCTGGCCGACTCTCCGGGCCTGACCCGCACCCACGAGTTCGTCGGCACCCCCGCGTATGTGGCGCCCGAGTCCGCCGAGGGCCGCCCGCAGACCTCCGCCGTCGACATCTACGGCGCCGGCATCCTGCTCTACGAACTGGTCACCGGCCGTCCGCCGTTCGCCGGCGGCACGGCGCTCGAGGTCCTCCACCGCCACCTGAGCGAGGAGCCGCGCCGCCCGTCGACCGTGCCCGGACCGCTGTGGACGGTGATAGAGCGCTGCCTCAGCAAGGACCCGGACCGGCGGCCGAGCGCCGAGAACCTGGCCCGCGGTCTGCGCACCGTCGCCGCCGGCATCGGCGTGCACGCCACCCCGGCCCAGATCGAGGCCGCCGAGGGCGTCGGCGCGCTGCTCGCCCCCGACCCGGCCCCGGCCCCCGTCCCGGAGACCCCCGGCGTCGACCCGGCCGGCGCCACCCAGGTGCTGCCCGGCGGCATGGGCGCCGGTGCCCCGCAGCCCCCGCAGTACGACCCGGCCGCGCCGACCAGCGTGATGCCGACCAGCGGCCCGGCGGGCGCCTCCGACCCGACCTCGGTGCTTCCCGCCACGGGGGCCGCCGACCCGACCGCGGTCATGCCCCCCGTACCGGAGAACCCGCCGGGGGAGCAGCCGCACCCCTGGCAGTCCCAGCTGCGCGCGGCCCGCGACCGCAACGAGCAGACGCAGGTGCAGTACCTGGACCCGAGCCAGGACCCGCTGCGCCGCCGCCCCCAGCGCCAGCCGCAGCCGCAGCAGTACCCGCAGCGTCCGCCGCAGGCACCTCCGCATCAGCAGCACCAGCAGCACCAGCAGTCGCAGCACCAGCCGCAGCAGTACCGGCAGCAGCCTCCGCCGCCCCAGCCGTACGCCCCGCAGCCCCCGCAGCGGCAGCAGTACGCGCCCCAGCCGCAGCAGCAGTACACGCCGCCGCAGCCGCCGCCCCAGGCCCCCGCGCCCGCCCCGGCCCCGCGCGAGCCGCGCCCGCCGCGTCAGCGCAGCGCCAACCCGATGCGCATCCCGGGCCTCGGCTGCCTCAAGGGCTGCCTGTTCACGGTCCTGCTGTTCGTGATCGCCGGCTGGCTCATCTGGGAGCTCACCCCGCTCCAGGACTGGGTCGCCCAGGGCAAGGGCTACTGGGAGGCGATCGGCGACGGGATCTCCTCGTTCACCGGCTGGGTCTCGGACCTCATCGACAGCGTGAACACGGGTGCTACCGGCGGTACGGGCCAGTAGTCCACGGCCACGGCATCGATTTGTCGACTTCCGAGGGGTGATTTCCCCTCGGAAGTGCCGGTCGGCGCCTTCGGACGCGTAACTTTGACGCGAACCGCAGCCGCTGAGGGAGCAGTCTTGGCACGGAATATCGGCAGCCGCTACACGGCCCACCAGATCCTCGGGCGGGGCAGCGCCGGCACGGTGTGGCTCGGCGAGGGCCCCGAGGGCCCCGTCGCCATCAAGCTGCTGCGCGAGGACCTCGCCGCCGACCAGGAGCTCGTCGGCCGCTTCGTCCAGGAGCGCACCGCCCTGCTCGGACTCGACCACCCGCACGTCGTCTCCGTCCGCGACCTCGTCGTCGACGGCAACGACCTCGCCCTCGTCATGGACCTCGTCCGCGGCACCGACCTGCGCACCCGCCTCGACCGCGAGCGCCGGCTCGCGCCCGAGGCCGCCGTCGCGATCATCGCCGACGTCGCCGACGGCCTCGCCGTCGCCCACAAGGCCGGCGTGGTCCACCGGGACGTGAAGCCCGAGAACATCCTGCTCGACATGGAGGGACCGCTCGGGCCCGGCGGCGCCCACCCGGCCCTGCTCACCGACTTCGGCGTCGCCAAGCTCATCGACACCCCCGGCCGCACCAAGGCCACCCGGATCATCGGCACCCCCGACTACCTCGCCCCCGAGATCGTCGAGGGCCTGCCGCCCCGCGCCGCCGTCGACATCTACGCCCTCGCGACCGTCCTGTACGAGCTGCTGGCCGGCTTCACCCCGTTCGGCGGCGGCCACCCCGGCGCCGTCCTGCGCCGCCACGTCACCGAGACCGTCGTCCCGCTGCCCGGCATCCCCGAGGAGCTGTGGCAGCTGATCGTCCAGTGCCTCGCCAAGGCCCCCGCCTCCCGGCTGCGCGCCTCGGAGCTCGCGACCCGGCTGCGCGACGTGCTGCCCACGCTCAAGGGCATCCCGCCGCTCGACGTGGACGAGCCGGACGCGGACCCGGCGGCGGATCCGTCGTACGAGGAGGACCCCTACCCCACCGGTGGTGCGGGCCCCGGGGAGCCCGCGCCGCGCCGGGCCGCCGTCCCCCTCGTCCCCGGCGCCTCCACCGACTCCAACCGGGACACCCACACCTCCATGCGGGTCCCCGGCCCGGACGAGCTCTCCGGCGGCCCGCTGGGCACCGCCCGCGCCCCGCGCCCCGCGGGCGCCCGGCGGCCCGGCTCGGCCCGCCACAAGGCCGACGCCGTGCGCAAGCGCCGGATCACGCTCACCGTCGCCGCGGTCGTGATCGCGGGCGCGCTGGGCGCGGGCGGCTATCTGGCGGCGTCCGGCGACGCGGACGCGCCGCCGCAGGACTCGAAGACGTCTTCCCAGCCGTAGCAGCCGGGCGCCGGGACCCCGAGCGGACCGGGCCCATCGGGCCGAACGCGGGCTCCGGCCCGGGTGCCGGGCCCGGGTGAGCGGGGCGGGACGGACCGGCCCACCGGACGGAGAGCGGCGCCCGGCCGGGCATCGGGAACGGGGGCCGGGGCCCGGCTCGCGGTCCCGCTTCGGAGCGCGCCCCGGATCGCACCTTCGATCCCGCCCGCGATCACGGCTCGGGATCGCAGGTCCGGGTCCTTGCCCGGAGCCGTTACGCTGGACGCGTGGCAGTCGTCGATGTATCCGAAGAGCTGAAGTCCCTCTCCTCGACCATGGGGTCGATCGAGGCCGTCCTGGACCTCGACAAGTTGAGGGCAGACATCGCCGTGCTCGAAGAGCAGGCCGCGGCCCCGTCCCTGTGGGACGACCCGGAGGCGGCGCAGAAGATCACGAGCAAGCTTTCGCACCTCCAGGCCGAGGTGCGCAAGGCCGAGGCCCTGCGCGGACGGATCGACGACCTCGCGGTCCTCTTCGAGCTGGCCGAGGAGATGGACGACCCGGACACCCGGGCCGAGGCCGAGACCGAGCTCGCGGCCGTCCGCAAGGCCCTGGACGAGATGGAGGTCCGCACCCTCCTCTCCGGCGAGTACGACGAACGCGAGGCGCTGGTCAACATCCGCGCCGAGGCCGGCGGCGTCGACGCCTCCGACTTCGCCGAGCGCCTCCAGCGCATGTACCTGCGCTGGGCCGAGCGCCACGGCTACTCGACGGAGGTCTACGAGACCTCGTACGCGGAGGAGGCGGGCATCAAGTCGACCACCTTCGTGGTCAAGGCCCCCTACGCCTACGGCACCCTCTCCGTCGAGCAGGGCACCCACCGCCTGGTCCGCATCTCGCCCTTCGACAACCAGGGCCGCCGCCAGACCTCCTTCGCGGGTGTCGAGATCCTTCCGGTCGTCGAGCAGTCCGACCACGTGGAGATCGACGAGTCGGAGCTGCGCATCGACGTCTACCGGGCCTCCGGCCCCGGCGGCCAGGGCGTCAACACCACCGACTCGGCCGTGCGCATCACGCACATCCCGACCGGCATCGTGGTCTCCTGCCAGAACGAGCGCTCCCAGATCCAGAACAAGGCGAGCGCCATGAACGTCCTCCAGGCCAAGCTCCTCGAGCGCCAGCGCCAGGAGGAGCGCGCCAAGATGGACGCCCTGAAGGGCGACGGCGGCAGCTCCTGGGGCAACCAGATGCGCTCGTACGTCCTGCACCCGTACCAGATGGTCAAGGACCTCCGTACGGAGTTCGAGGTCGGCAACCCGCAGGCCGTCCTGGACGGCGAGATCGACGGCTTCCTGGAGGCCGGCATCCGCTGGCGCAAGCAGCAGGAGCAGACGCAGTAACCGGCGCCCCGGCACACGTCCACGCAGGCCCCGCTCACCGCACCAGGTGAGCGGGGCCCGGTGCGTTCCGGATTCGCGGGCGCAAGCGGAGGACAGGCGTTCCTGACGCTTTGTCGACATGGGAACTGGTGTGGCAGAGCCGGGAGTTCCGGGTTTACGTCACAGTTGCATCCCCGCATGGCGGGCAGAAGGTGATCTTTCGGGCATCGCACGCGCAACGACCTTGACGCGCCCTCGGAAACTCGGAAGGGTGGCCCGCGGCATGCGTATTTCTGGGGCGCGTGTGAACGGGGGCAGGTCCAGTGCATGTGACGGCCCCCGGTGTCCGCAGCCCCCGAGCGCGGCTCTACAGACGATTTCAGCTACTGGGGGTAGCAGCCAGATGACCAAGAAGACGCGGGTCCGCGTCGCGCGGATAGCTGCCGGTGCCGTGATCGCGGCCGGCGCGTCGCTCACCGTTGCCGGTGCCGCCCAGGCCGTGAACGGCATCGAGGCCGAGGTCACCGTGACCAACGAGGGCCTGGACGCCGGCCTCGGCATCGGTGACACGGAGGGCAACACGTCCGTCGGCCAAACCGAGGGCACCTCGACCGGCACCTCGACGGGCACGTCCACGGGCACCTCGACCGGTACGTCCACGGGCACCTCGACGGGCACCTCGACGGGTACGTCCGAGGGCACGTCCACGGGCACCTCGACCGGTACGTCCACGGGCACCTCGACGGGCACGTCCACCGGTACCTCGACCGGTACGTCCACGGGCACCTCGACGGGCACGTCCACCGGTACCTCGACGGGTACGTCCACCGGTACGTCCACGGGCACCTCGACCGGTACCTCGACGGGTACGTCGACCGGTACCTCGACGGGCACCTCGACGGGTACGTCGACCGGTACCTCGACGGGTACGTCCACGGGCACCTCGACGGGTACGTCGACCGGTACCTCGACGGGTACGTCCACCGGTACCTCGGCGGGCACCTCGACCGGTACCTCGGCGGGTACGTCCACCGGTACCTCGGCGGGCACCTCGACCGGTACCTCGACGGGTACGTCCACCGGCACGTCCACCGGCACCTCCGCCGGCACCGGCAACAACGGTGGCACCGGCAACAACGGCGGTTCCGGCGACAACGGCGGTCAGGGCGGCAACGGCGGCAACGGTGGTTCCTCCACCGACGGTGGCGCCGGCACCTGCACCGTCGACCTCGACGGCGCCGAGTGCGTGGACAACAACCCCGACACCAACAACGCCGGCTCGCAGCCCGTCGAGCAGGGCAAGGCCAAGGAGGAGCTGGCGGAGACCGGCGCCGCCGAGACCTCGTTCCTGATCATCGGCGCCGCCACCATGATCGCCGGTGGCATCGGCTTCCGCTTCCTGCCGCGCCTCGTGGGCGGCGGTCGCGCCGCCGTCTGAGCCGTAAGGGTCACAGGCGGCCGGTGACGGCACACAGAAGGGCCGGAGGTGCTCCCGAGCACCTCCGGCCCTTCCACGTACTCCTAGGGGCCCCTACACGCCCCGCACCGCCGCCAGCAGGGCCATCGCCGCCACCAGGGCGATCACCAGGCTCAGCAGCATCGCCGGGGTCAGGCCCGACGGCTGGGGCAGCCGCTCGCGGTTGGCGCGGCAGACGGGACAACGGCCCTCCGCGACGGGGGCCGCGCAGTTGGCGCACACCAGTCGGTCATAGGTCATGCGCTCTCCTCCTCCCGCACAGGGGTCCTCACAAGAAGAACGCTCCGGGTGACCCGCGCGTTCCCCCTACCACTGTGCCAGCTCCGGAGCTTTTCGGCGCGCCCCGCGCGACCGCCGACGAAGGACGAAAAGGATAAAGCACACAAGCCCGGACCGCGACTGCGCGGGCCGACCCCGTTCGCGTATGGTCACGCACACCTACTCCCGGCCGACCGTGGTGCATCCGTGATCCGATTCGACAACGTCTCCAAGTCCTATCCGAAGCAGAACCGCCCCGCGCTCCGGGACGTGTCCCTGGAGATCGAGAAGGGGGAGTTCGTCTTCCTCGTCGGTTCCTCCGGCTCCGGAAAGTCGACCTTCCTGCGGCTGATCCTGCGCGAAGAGCGCGCCAGCCACGGTCAGGTGCACGTCCTGGGCAAGGACCTCGCCCGGCTCTCCAACTGGAAGGTGCCGCACATGCGCCGCCAGCTGGGGACGGTCTTCCAGGACTTCCGGCTCCTGCCCAACAAGACCGTCGCCGAGAACGTGGCCTTCGCCCAGGAGGTCATCGGGAAGCCGCGCGGCGAGATCCGCAAGGCCGTGCCCCAGGTGCTCGACCTGGTCGGCCTGGGCGGCAAGGAGGACCGCATGCCGGGCGAGCTGTCCGGCGGTGAGCAGCAGCGCGTCGCCATCGCGCGGGCCTTCGTCAACCGCCCGATGCTGCTGATCGCGGACGAGCCCACCGGCAACCTCGACCCGCAGACCTCCGTCGGCATCATGAAGCTGCTCGACCGCATCAACAGGACAGGGACCACCGTCGTCATGGCGACCCACGACCAGAACATCGTCGACCAGATGCGCAAGCGCGTCATCGAGCTCGAAAAGGGCCGCCTCGTCCGCGACCAGGCGCGCGGCGTCTACGGCTACCAGCACTGACGGGCGGGGAGAGATCACATGCGCGCTCAGTTCGTGCTCTCGGAGATCGGGGTCGGTCTCCGGCGCAACCTCACGATGACCTTCGCCGTCATCGTGTCCGTGGCCCTCTCGCTCGCCCTCTTCGGCGGGGCCCTGCTCATGCGCGAGCAGGTCAGCACGATGAAGGACTACTGGTACGACAAGGTCAACGTCTCCATCTTCCTCTGCAACAAGAGCGACGGCGCCACCTCGGCCAAGTGCGCCAAGGGCGCGGTCACCGCGCAGCAGAAGGAGCAGATCGAGGCCGATCTGAAGGAGATGGACATCGTCGAGACGGTCCATCACGAGACCGCCGACGAGGCCTACAAGCACTACAAGGAGCAGTACGGCGACACGGCCATCGCCTCGGTCGTGACGCCGGATCAGATGCAGGAGTCCTTCCGCGTGAAGCTGAAGGACCCGGAGAAGTACAAGGTGGTCGCGACCGCGTTCGCGGGCCGTGACGGCGTGGAGTCGGTCCAGGACCAGCGCAACATCCTGCAGAACCTCTTCGACCTGATGAACGGCATGAACATCGCCGCCCTCGGCATCATGGGCCTCATGCTGGTCATCGCGCTGATGCTGATCGTCAACACGGTGCGCGTCTCCGCCTTCAGCCGCCGCCGCGAGACCGGCATCATGCGGCTGGTCGGCGCGACCAACTTCTACATCCAGATGCCGTTCATCATGGAGGCCGCCTTCGCCGGTCTCCTCGGTGGCGCCGTCGCCTGCGTGATGCTCCTCGTCGGCCGGTACTTCCTCATCGACCACGGCATCGCGCTCGCCGACAAGATGCAGCTGGTCAACTTCATCGGCTGGGACGCCGTCTTCGCCAAGCTGCCGCTCGTCATCGCGATCGGCCTGCTGATGCCGGCCCTGGCCGCCTTCGTGGCGCTGCGCAAGTACCTGAAGGTGTGACGGAGCCCTCGGGAGAGCACACGGCGTCGTCCGGCCAACCGCCGTACGACGCCGTTCGCTTGTCCTAGAGTGGGCGACATGCGTGCCGGTGCCGGCCCCGAGTTCTGTCGACGGCCCCGCGGAGTCCTCCGTGGGGCCGCCCTGACGTTGGTCTTCGCCGGAGTGCTCGGTACGGCCGCGGCGACCGGTTCCCTGCCGCGCCGGGAGCAGGCGTACGAGCCGGCGTCCGCGCCGGTGGCGGCCGACCGGGCCGGTGCGGACCGTGCCGGTGCGGACCGGGACACCGTCGACCGGGCGGCGCTCGCCCGGGCCGCCGCCGAGGCCATGGCCGACGGCAAGTCGGGTACGAAGGCGGCCGAGGACTTCGTCAGCCGCAGCGGCGACCGCTGGGGCGCGGTGTACGACAAGCGGGAGTACGCGGAGTTCGAGCAGGCCCTCGACGGCGCGTACACCGGGGTCGGCCTTTCCGCCCGCAAGGCCGGGCCCGACCGGGTGGAGATCAGCCGCGTGCAGGCGGGCGGGCCCGCCGCGCGGGCCGGGCTGCGGCCGGGGGACCGGCTCACCGCCGTCGACGGCCGGCCGGTCGGCGGGCTCTCCGTCTCCGAGGTCGTCTCGCTGCTGCGCGGCGGAGGCGTCCCCGGCTCCACGATCACCCTGCGCGTGGAGCGCGGCCGGGCCGTCTGGACCGAGACCCTGCGCCGGGCGCGGCTCGCGACCGACCCGGTCACCGTCCGCCGGCTCGACGACGGCGCCGTACTGATCCGGGTCAGCGCCTTCACCAAGGGCACCGGGGAGCGGGTGCGGGCGGCCGTCCGTTCCGCGCCGCCCGGCGCCGGGGTCCTGCTGGACCTGCGCGGCAACTCCGGGGGACTGCTCGCGGAGGCCGCGACCGCCGCCTCCGCCTTCCTCGACGGCGGCCTCGTCGCCACGTACGACGTGGACGGCGAGCAGCACGCGGTGTACGCGGAGGGCGGCGGCGACACCGTACGGCCCCTGGTGGCGCTGGTCGACGGCGGCACGATGAGCGCCGCCGAGCTGCTGACCGGAGCGCTGAAGGACCGGGGCCGGGCGGTCACGGTCGGCTCGCGGACCTTCGGCAAGGGCGCGGTGCAGATGCCGAGCACGCTTCCCGACGGTTCCGTCGCCGAGCTGACCGTCGGGCACTACCGGACGCCCGCCGGTCACGCGGTGGACGGCCGCGGCATCGTTCCGGACCTCGTCGTCGGCGACGCGGGCGGCGACCGGGCCGAGAAGCGGGCCCGTACGGTATTGAGTGGCCTCGGAGGGGGCTCGTAGTGCGAAAATGACCGCACTATGGCAAAGGGACTCGTCAACGTGCAGGGCAAGCCTGCGAAGAAGAAGAGCCAGGACAAGGGGCCGGAGCGCAAGCTCATCGCGCAGAACAAGAAGGCGCGGCACGACTACCACATCCTCGACACCTACGAGTGCGGTGTGGTGCTCATGGGCACCGAGGTGAAGTCGCTGCGGATGGGCCGGGCGTCGCTGGTCGACGGCTTCGTCCAGATCGACGGCGGAGAGGCGTGGCTGCACAACATCCACGTCCCGGAGTACTCCCAGGGCAGCTGGACCAACCACTCGGCGAAGCGGAAGCGCAAGCTGCTGCTGCACCGGGCGGAGATCGACAAGCTGGAGCAGAAGGCCTCGGAGACGGGTCACACGATCGTGCCCCTGGCGCTGTACTTCCTGGGCAGCCGGGTGAAGTGCGAGATCGCGCTGGCCAAGGGCAAGAAGGAGTACGACAAGCGGCAGACCCTGCGCGAGAAGCAGGACACGCGCGAGGCGAGCCGCGCCATCGCGGCGGCGCGCCGCCGGGAAAGGGCGGCGAAGCTCGCCGTGGGCGGCTGACGCCCGGGAATACGCTGGCACGCGTGGCCGTTGGTCACGTACGATGGGCCACGCACCTCACAGAGGGTGCGCGGATTGAACTGTTGTAAATTAAACACAGCAACATGGGGATGATCGGTTTCGACAGCGGATGTCGAAGCAGGGGAAGCGTGTCGAGGAAGCGGCAATGATCTCGTTAACCACGCGCCGAAACCAATAATCGCCAACACCAAGCGCGATTCCTTCGCCCTCGCTGCCTAAGTAGCGACTCGCGAAGTGTCAGCCCGGGGCTGTTCCCGACCCGGATCCTGGCATCATGCAGGGAACTAAACCTTGATCCCGGTCACGGGGTGAAGAGGGAAATCTAACAGTGACTGAGCCCGTTCCGGACTTGTCTGGGTGATCCGGAGGGCTGAGAAACTCGTACCAGACTGCACACGGAGAAGCCCTGGTTCCGCACCGTTGGACGCGGGTTCGATTCCCGCCATCTCCACTCATCCCATGTGGGCACAGGCCCGGTGGTCGCACGCGACCGCCGGGCCTTTGTCATGCCCGGCGGCCCACCCGGGCCGTCAGGCAGAGGGTCAGGGCCAGGGCTGCCGAGGTGGTCGGGATCAGGTAGCCGTAGGTGGGGGAGGGGGCGTGGTCGGCGAGCCAGCCGCCGGAGGCGGAGCCGGCCGCGATGCCGCCGAGGAGGGCGGTCACGGCGAGGGTCATGCCCTCGTTGAGCTGGGCCGGCGGGGTCAGGCGCTGGACCAGGGCCATGCCGGTGACCATCGTCGGGGCGGTGGCCATGCCCGCCGCCAGCAGGGCGCCCGCGAGGGCGAGCAGGGAACCGGTGAGGGCGGCGAGCAGGGGCAGGGCCATCAGGACCGTCATCGCGGCGAGGCAGCTCGCGAGTCGTGCCGAGCGGCGGACGCGGCCGTAGACCAGGCCGGCCGCGAAGGAGCCGGCGGCCTGGAGGGCGAGCACGGGACCGGCGACGGGGCCGTCCACGTACGCGAGGGTGACGACCTCCATCGCGCCGAAGACCGCCCCGGTGGCGAGGAAGACCGCCAGCAGGGCCGGCATGCCGGGGGCGCGCAGCGGGGAGCCGGCCGCGGTGCGCGGGGCGACCGGCGGTTCGGTGGCGCGCTGCGCGGCGAACAGCAGCACTCCGCCGAGGAAGAGGGCGGCCGCGACGAGGGTGCCGGCCTCCGGGAACAGCGCCGAGCAGAGGAACGCGGCGAGCACCGGGCCGAGCATGAAGCACAGCTCGTCGGCGGCCTGTTCGAAGGCGTTGGCGGTGTGCAGGGCGTCCGGGTCGTCCTTCAGTAGATGGGTCCAGCGGGCCCGGGACATGCCGCCGGTGTTGGGCGCGGTGGCGCTCAGCGCGGCGGTGACGGCCAGGGCCCAGGCCGGGGCGTGGGCATAGGCGCACAGCAGCAGGACCAGCTGGCCGAGGACGGCCCAGACGGTGGCGGGCACCGCGATCCGGGCCTGGCCGTGGCGGTCGACGAGACGGGCGATCCAGGGCGCGGTGAGTGCCCCGGCGACCATGCCGGCGGCGCTGACGGCTCCGGCGAGGGCGTAGGAGTCGTACCCCTCGGCGATCATGACGACCGTGCTGACGCCGAACATGCCCATGGGGAGCCGGGCGATCAGGTTGCCGGCGGTGAAGGCGCGGGCCCCGGGGAGGGTGAAGAGCCGGAGGTAGGGGTCGGCGGGTGTCTTCGGGGCCTTGCGAGTCCTGGGCGCCTTGGGGGCGGTCTCGCGGTAGCGGGGGGCCAGGGCGGGGCCGGTGGGGGTGAGCGTCAGTTCGGGGTGGGGCATGGATCAAGGTTCTTTTGGCATGACCCTGCCGGTCCAACACCTATTCGGTGGCGATTCACGCACCCGGGTTGTTGAATGCGGCGGTGACCACCCCGTACGGACAGAGCAACGACCTCGACCCCCGGCTGCTGCGCGCCTTCGTCGCCGTCGCCGAGGAGCTCCACTTCACCCGCGCCGCCGGCCGGCTCTTCGTCGCCCAGCAGGCCCTCAGCCGGGACGTCCGGCGGCTCGAACGGGAGCTGGCCGCCGAGCTGTTCGTGCGGACCACCCGCCAGGTCGCCCTCACCCCGGACGGCGAACGGCTCCTCCCGTACGCCCACAAGGTCCTCGCCGCGCAGGACGAACTCGCCGACGCCTTCCGCGGCGCGCCCCGCCCGCTCCTCGTCGACCTCAACAGCCCCGACCTCGGCCACGAGTCCGTGCTCCACCGCGCCCGCGAACTCGCCCCGGAGCTGGAGCTGATGGCCCGCTACGAGAGCGGACTGACCGGCGCCGTGCGCGAGATCCTCGCGGGCCGGCTGGACGCCTCCTTCGGACGGTACGGAGGGCTCGCGCCCGAGCTGCGGGCGCGCCTGGAGACGCAGTTCGTCCGGTACGAGCCGATGGCCGTGCTGCTGCCCGAGGACGACCCGCTGGCCGAGCTGACCGCCGTACCGCTGGACGCCCTCGCCGGCCGGGACGTCTACGCGGGCGCCGGCAACGACCGCACGCCCGAGTGGACCGACCTCGCCGCCCGGCTGTTCGCAGGACGCGGGATCCGCGTCGCACCGCCCGCGCCGCTCGCCGTCGGCAAGGAGGAGTTCCGCCGGATCATGGAGAAGGCCCGCGTCTCGGTGCTCGCCGTCGTCGACTTCCCGCCCATGCCGGGCAGTGTCCTGCGGCCGCTCGTCGACCCCGTACCGCTGTCGCCGGTGAGTCTGGTGTGGCGGAAGGGACTGCGCCACCCCGGCCTCGACGCCCTGCGCGGGGCGGCCGCCGAACTGGCCACCCGCGAGGGCTGGCACGTCCGGCCGCCCGGCTCCTGGCTGCCGGAGAACGAGCCGGGGCTGCCCGGCACCCCGTAGGGTCGACCCCGGACCGCTCCGGGTGCCACCGGACGTCCTGGAGACGCACGGCCCGGGGGCGCTCACACCAGCGCCGCGCTCCGGGTGAGAGCAAGGTTCCCCACCCGTCACCTCAGAGCACCGCCCTGAAACGCGGCGTTCCTAGCGTCGGCTGCACAGGGACCCGAGCACTCGGGCAAGGGGACCGACAGCGTGGAGGTGCGAGATGGGCGGCCGGTGGATCGAACGCTGGGAGCCGGAGGACGAGACCTTCTGGCGTGAACAGGGGGAGCGGATCGCGCGCCGCAACCTGTGGTTCTCGGTGCTGGCGGAGCACATCGGCTTCTCCGTCTGGACCCTGTGGTCCGTCATGGTCCTCTTCATGGGGCCCCAGTACGGCGTCGACCCGGCGGGCAAGTTCTTCCTCATCGCCACCGCCACCCTCGTCGGCGCCTTCATCCGCATCCCGTACACCTTCGCCGTCGCCCGCTTCGGCGGCCGCAACTGGACGATCTTCAGCGCCCTGCTGCTCCTGCTGCCGACGGGCCTCGCCTACGCGGTGATGGAGCCGGGCACCTCGTACGGCACCTTCGTCCTCGTCGCCGCCCTCACCGGCGTCGGCGGCGGCAACTTCGCCTCCTCCATGACCAACATCAACGCCTTCTTCCCGCTGCGGAAGAAAGGCTGGGCGCTCGGCCTCAACGCGGGCGGCGGCAACATCGGCGTCCCCGTCGTCCAGCTCGTCGGCCTCCTCGTCATCGGCACCGCCGGCGCGATGCACCCGCGGATCGTCCTCGGCGTCTATCTGCCGCTGATCGTCGTCGCCGCCGTGTGCGCCGCCCTGTTCATGGACAACCTGGCCCCCGTCAGGAACGACACCGGTGCCGTCAAGGAGGCCGTGCGGGCCCGCCACACCTGGATCATGGCCTTCCTCTACATCGGCACCTTCGGCTCCTTCATCGGCTACAGCTTCGCCTTCGGTCTCGTCCTGCAGACCCAGTTCGGGCGCACCCCGCTCCAGGCCGCCTCGCTCACCTTCATCGGCCCGCTGCTCGGTTCGCTCGTCCGGCCCGTCGGCGGCGCGCTCGCCGACCGGCACGGTGGCGCCCGGATCACGCTGGCCACCTTCGCCGCGATGGCCGCCGCGACCGGGGTCGTCCTCTACGCCTCCGTCGTGGAGTCCCTCACCGTCTTCCTGATCGGTTTCATCGGCCTCTTCGCCCTCAGCGGCCTCGGCAACGGCTCCACGTACAAGATGATCCCGGCCATCTTCCTCACCCAGGGGCACCGCAAGGGCCTCGCGGGCGAGGAGGCCGAGGCGTACGGCCGGCGCCTGTCCGGTGCCTCCATGGGGCTCATCGGCGCGGTCGGCGCGATCGGCGGCCTCGGCATCAACCTCGCCTTCCGCCAGTCCTTCCTCACGGTCGGCTCCGGCACCGGCGCCTTCGTCGCCTTCCTCGCCTTCTACGCGGCGTGCATCGTCGTCACCTGGGCGGTATACCTTCGCCGGCCCTCCGCCGTGGCCCCCGTCCCGGACACCGCCGCCGGTGCGGAACCGGACCGCGCACCCGCCGAGGTATGAGTCACAGTGGGCGCGTACGGCCGTAACGACCAGGAAATACGCGCGAACCGAGACGGACACGCGGCCCCGGCAGTCTCGGCCGACAGGGACGAGCACGACAGGGGCGAGCACGACATGGGCGATCAGCACGACATGGACGAGCGCGACAGGGGCGGGCGCGAGACGGACGGCGGGGAGAGGGCCGGGTGGGCCCCCTCCGGGCCTGCCACCGAGGGGCGTGATCCGGCCGAGCCCGGCCCGGCCGAGCCCGGCCCGGCCGCACCCGAGCCGGCCGCACCCGGCCCGGCGCCGCACGGCCCCGGCGGGCAGCGGGAGGAGGGCCCCCTGGCGGGCTTCACCGTCGGCGTCACGGCGGCACGGCGGGCGGACGAGCTGATCGCCCTGCTGCGCCGCCGCGGCGCGGGCGTCCTCCACGGCCCCGCGCTGCGGATCGTGCCGCTCGCCGACGACACCGAGCTGCTCGCCGCCACCAAGGACCTCATCGACCACGCCCCGGACGTCGTCGTCGCCACCACGGCGATCGGCTTCCGCGGCTGGGTCGAGGCGGCCGACGGCTGGGGGTTCGGCGAGCGGCTCCTCGACCGGCTGCGCGGGGTCGAACTGCTCGCCCGGGGCCCCAAGGTCAAGGGCGCGGTGCGGGCGGCCGGGCTCACCGAGACCTGGTCGCCGTCCTCCGAGTCGATGGCCGAGGTCCTCGACCGGCTCCTCGACGAGGGCGTCGACGGGCGGCGGATCGCCCTCCAGCTGCACGGGGAGCCGCTGCCCGGATTCGTGGAGGCGCTCTGCGCCGGCGGGGCGGAGGTCGTGCCCGTCCCGGTCTACCGCTGGATGCCGCCGGAGGACATCGGCCCGCTCGACCGGCTGCTCGACGCGACCGTCGGCCGCGCCCTGGACGCGGTGACCTTCACCAGCGCCCCGGCCGCCGCCTCGCTCATCGACCGGGCCCGCGACCGCGGGCTCCTCGACGACCTCCTCGCCGCCCTGCGGCACGACGTGCTGGCGGTGTGCGTGGGCCCGGTGACGGCGCTGCCGCTGCAGGCCCTGGCCGTCGACACCCACCAGCCCGAGCGCTTCCGGCTCGGCCCGCTGGTGCAGCTGCTGTGCCAGGAACTGCCCGCCCGGGCCCGGGTCCTGCCGGTGGCCGGCCACCGCATCGAGATCCGCGGCCACGCGGTCCTCGTCGACGGCACCCTGCGCCCGGTCCCGCCGGCCGGCATGGCCCTGCTCGGCCTGCTCGCCCGCCGCCCCGGCTGGGTCGTCGGCCGCCCCGAACTCCTGCGCGCCCTGCCGGGCGCGGGCCGCGACGAGCACGCCGTGGAGACGGCGATGGCCCGCCTGCGTACGGCTCTCGGCACCCCGAAGCTGATCCAGACGGTGGTAAAGCGCGGCTACCGGCTGGCACTGGACCCGGCGGCGGACACGAAGTACGGCGAGGACGCCGGGTCGTAACGAGGCGCACCCCGCAGGGTGCCGCCGGGACGGGGACGCCCGGCGGTGTGCGGGCGGGAGGCGACCCGTCGGCCGATGCCACCGGGGCGGGGGAGCGACCCGTCGGCCGCGCGACCCGCGCGGACGCGCGTGGCCGCCGAGGCGGCGGCCCGCTCCTACCCGGCCGCCCGCTCCCGCTGCCCGCTCCCGCGGCCCGCTCGTACCCGCCCGCCCGCTCCCGCGGCTACCGTACGCGGATGACCACGGTCCCCGACGCCGTCCGCATCCGGTCGGCCACCTCCGACGACGCCGCGGCGCTCGCGGCCGCACTGCTGCGCAACCGGGCGTACATGCGCCCCTGGGAGCCGCACCGGAGCGAGGCGTACTACACGCCCGAGGGGCAGGCCGCCCGGCTCGGCGACGGGGCGCGGCGGTGGTTCGCCGTGGTCGAGGGACCGGAGGGGCCGGAAGGGTCGGAAGAGTCGGAAGGGCCGGGGAGCGAGGTGATCGTCGGCGCGGCGACGCTCTCCGGGATCGCGCTGGGCCCGTTCCGCAGCGGCTCGCTCGGCTACTGGGTCGACGGGGACCACGCGGGCCGAGGCCTGGCCACCGCCCTGGTCGAGGAGGTCTGCCGCGCCGCACGCGAGGAGCTCGGCCTGCACCGGATCGAGGCCGGCACCCTGCTCCACAACCACGCCTCCCAGCGGGTCCTCGCCAAGTGCGGCTTCGAGCGGATCGGTACCGCCCCCCGCTATCTCCACATCGACGGCGACTGGCGCGACCACCACCTCTTCCAGCGCATCCTGCACGACGACCCGCCGCCGGCCCTCTAGGGGGTGTCTTCGGTGCGGGCCGCCCGCAGCATCGGCGCCCTCGGGTGGGACTTACGGGGGCCCGGGCGGAACAGCATGATGATCAGGCGGGCGCCGGGGGCCGTGAGGGGCTGGGCGGCGCAGATGGTGACATGGCCCGGGCCCTGGAGGGCGTGGCGGAGCGGGCGTTCGTCGCCGTCCGGGTGGATGTGGGCGCCGCCCGCCTCCCACAGCGGGCCGAGGTCGGGGTCGGCGCGGACCTCCCGCTCGATCTGCCGCAGCGTCTGGTCCTCGCGGCGCGCGGCGAGGGCGGCGCGCAGCTGCGGCAGGATCAGCGGGGCCCACACGGTGGGCCAGTCGACGAGGCTGGTTTCGCGGGCCTCCTTGTCGAGGAGCATCCAGCGCATGGTGTTCGCGGGGACCCGGCCGCCCGGGTACAGGTCGGCGAAGTGCCGGTTGTGGGCGAGCAGGTTCCAGGAGGCGTCGGTGATGTACGCCATGTGGCCGATGCCGTCGACGGCCTCCTGCCACGCCCCGGGGACCTCCAGGCCGGAGGAGGGGTTGAGCGGTCCCGGCGGGTCGCCGATCCCCGCGTACCGGCAGAGCATCACCCACTCCTGCTCGTTGAGGCCGAAGAGCCGGCCGATCTGCCGCAGGTAGTCGGCGGGCGGGTTCGGGTAGCGGCCGGTCTCCAGGCGGTTGTACGTGTCGACCGCGCGGCAGGTCAGCTCGTCGACCTGCTGCTGGGACAGGCCGCGGGCGCGCCGGCCGCGGCCCGTGGGGCGGGTGAGGCCGTGGGCCTCGGGGGCGATCAGTTCGCGGCGTTCCTTCAGGAGGGCCCGTAGCGCCGTCTTGTTCACCACACCCCCCGTGTGTCCGTACGCGAATTATCAGGAAAAACAGTCCGTAGATAATAAACAGTTGAACGTTCATGCTGTGGGTGCCTCGCGCTGACCTGCGGGGACACCAGGACAACCGGACGGCACTCCCCCGAGCGGTCCGGTTCCGGTCGGCCCGGGCGGCTCCCCCGTACGCCCGGGCCGACCCCTGTCGGGTGCCCCCCTAGTCAGCTCCGCTCCCCGGGAGCACTCTGGTCGGGACGTCCCCGGGCCGGGGCGGACCCGAGCGGTGGGGGTGGCAGGGGCATGCCAGAGCGCTATGTGTCCGGACGCGTCTGTCTGGACCTCGCCGCCGAACCGCTCGACCGTCCCGAAGCCCTCGCCCGCTTCCTCCGCGCCGGCGGACTCGTCCCGCCCGCCGTCCCGTTGCGCGCCCTCGACGGCCGCTGGCTGGCCCCCTTCCGGGAACTGCGCGACTGCGTCGCCGAGCTCGTCTCCGCCCAGATCGAGGGCCGTCCCGCCAGGCCCGCCGCACTCGAACTCCTCAACGCCCTCGCCGCCGCCTCCGCCCCGCCCGCGCCCCGCGCCCTGCGCACCCGGTCCGGCCTGCTCGTCCGCACCCTCAGCGGCGAACCCGACTGCCGCGCCCTGCTCGCCGCCGTCGCCCGCGACGCCGTCGACCTGCTCACCGACCCCGCGGCGCGCGCCCTGCTCCGCCGCTGCGAGGGGCCCGGCTGCCGCCGCTGCTACCTCGACACCTCACGCGGCCGGCGCCGCCGCTGGTGCTCCAGCGGGAGCTGCGGCAACCGCGCCCGGGTCGCCCGGCACCGCGCCGCCCATCCCCGGCCCGCCCGCCACCGCCGCTGACCCGGCCGAACCGGATGCCTGACACGGCACCAGGCCTGACACGGCGCCCCCCGGTGGCGTAGCCTCGAAGGCTGCCCAGTGCACGTCAGAAGGGGGCCCGGTGGCCGCGCAGGAAGCCGTCGACACGGTCAGAGACCGCGAGATCGGTGTCGAACAGGAACATCTGGATCAGGTCTACCGCCGCCTGGAGGAGAAGATCCACGAGGCCGAGTTCCTGATGAACGACGCCGCCAAGCGGGGCCAGGTCGGCACACCCGGCGCCCTCGCCGAGCGCGACGCCCAGGTCTTCCGCGCCGGAGTCCACCTCAACCGGCTCAACAACGAGTTCGAGGACTTCCTCTTCGGACGGATCGATCTGCTGTACGGCAAGGACGGCGAGAAGGGACCCGACGGCGCCTACACCTCCGTCGAGCCCGCCGAGGACGCCGTGCGGACCGAAGGCACCCAGCAGTACGCCGAGATCGGCGAGACCCTCCACATCGGCCGCATCGGCGTCCTCGACGCCGACTACGCGCCGCTCGTCATCGACTGGCGGGCGCCCGCCGCCGCCCCCTTCTACCGCTCCACCCCCGTCGACCCCGGCCGGGTCGTGCGCCGCCGGGTCATCCGCTCCAAGGGCCGCAAGGTCCTCGGCGTCGAGGACGACCTGATGCGCCCCGAGCTGAAGGCCACCCTCGACGGCCACGAGCTCCCCGTCATCGGCGACGGCGCCCTCATGGCCGCGCTCGGCCAGGCCCGCAGCCACACCATGCGGGACATCGTCGCCTCCATCCAGGCCGAGCAGGACCTGGTCATCCGCGCCCCCGCCGCCTCCGTCACCTACGTCGAGGGCGGCCCCGGCACCGGCAAGACCGCCGTCGCCCTGCACCGCGCCGCCTACCTGCTCTACCAGGACCGGCGCCGCTACGCGGGCGGCATCCTCATCGTCTCGCCGACCCCGCTGCTCGTCTCGTACACCGAGGGCGTGCTCCCCTCGCTCGGCGAGGAGGGCCAGGTCGCCATCCGCGCCCTGGGCTCACTGGTCGACGGGGTCGAGGCCGACGCGTACGACGAGCCCGCCGTCGCCCGGGTCAAGGGCTCCTCCCGGATGGTCGCCGTGCTGCGCAAGGCGGCCCGCGGCGCCCTGGAGACCCCCGCGCCCAGGCCCGCGGCCGGCGGACAGCTCGCCCTCGGCGAGGACGAGCAGGCCCCCACCGTCCCGGCCGGCACCCCCACCCTGCTGCGGGTCGTCGCCTTCGGCCGCCGCCTGGAGCTCGGCGCCGACGAGCTCAAGCGGATCCGCCACAACGTCCTCGGCGGCACCGCGCCCGTCAACCTGCTCCGCCCCCGTGCCCGCCGGCTGCTGCTCGACGCGCTGTACGCCAAGTCCGGCGCGGCCGGCCGGCACAGCGACCCCGAGCTCGCCGCCGAACTGCGCTCCTCCTTCGACGAGGACGTCTCCACCGAGGACTCCTTCCTCGCCTTCCTCGACGCCTGGTGGCCCGAGCTGACCCCGCGGCGGGTGCTCGACGCCATGGCCGACGAGAAGCGGCTCGGCCGCTGGGCCCGCCGGATCCTCAACCCCGGCGAGGTCCGCCGACTGGCCCGCTCGCTGCGCCGCCCCGGGCTCTCCGTGCACGACGTGGCCCTCCTCGACGAGCTGGCCACGCTCCTCGGCACGCCCGCCCGGCCCCGCAAGAAGCGGGAGTACGACCCGCTGGACCAGCTCACGGGCCTGGAAGAGCTCATGCCCGTACGGGAGGAGACCCAGCGCGAGCGGGCCGAACGGCTCGCGGCCGAGCGCGTCGAGTACGCGCACGTCATCGTCGACGAGGCCCAGGACCTGACGCCCATGCAGTGGCGAATGGTCGGCCGGCGGGGCCGGCACGCCACCTGGACGGTCGTCGGCGACCCCGCCCAGTCCTCCTGGTCCGACCCCGACGAGGCGGCCGAGGCCCGCGACGAGGCCCTCGGCACCC
Organism: Streptomyces sp. NPDC012769; assembly: GCF_042901205.1. Lineage (NCBI taxonomy): Bacteria > Bacillati > Actinomycetota > Actinomycetes > Kitasatosporales > Streptomycetaceae > Streptomyces > Streptomyces sp. NPDC012769. The sequence continues at coordinate 58,898 of NZ_JBIBCP010000002.1, forward strand.
GGCCGCGCCGCCGCTTCGAGCTCACCGTGAACTACCGCAACCCGGCCGAGATCGCCGAGCTCGCCTCCAAGGTGCTCGCCCTCGCGATGCCCGGCAAGGAGTCGCCCAGGGCGGTGCGCTCCACCGGGGTGGAGCCCCGCTTCGTGGCGGCCGAGAAGGCCGATCCGGCCGAAACCGTACGGTTCGAGGCGGAGCGGCTCCTCGAGCGGGTGGACGGCACGGTCGGCGTGGTCGTCGCCATGGACCGGCGCGCGGAGGCCGCCCGCTGGCTCGCCGGGCTCGGCGACCGGGTGGTGGCGCTCGGCTCCCTGGAGGCGAAGGGCCTGGAGTACGACGCCACGGTGGTCGTCTCGCCCGCGGAGATCGCGGACGAGTCGCCGGCCGGCCTGCGGGTGCTCTACGTGGCTCTGACCCGGTCCACCCAGGCGCTGACGGTGGTCTCGGGGGAGCGGGACCTGCCGGACGCGGACGGGGTCCCGGACCTGCTGCGGGACTGAGGCCGCGGGACTGATTTCGAGTCAACCCGCGCCGCGGGAATCGCTTCCGGGGGTGGTTTGTTAGCCTTGTCGTGGCACCGGCTCGATCCAAGCCCCCGGGCCCAACCTTCGTCCCTCAGAGGGACCACTTGCCGCGAGGCGAGCATGGCGGGTCGGTGCCGCTCACGTGGAGAGGTCCTCGTCACCTTCGGGTGACGGGGACCTCTTCGTTTCCCCACGACTTCCTCTGGTCTTCCCCTCGTCTTCCCTTCGTCTCTTCAGTTTCGCGGTCGTCTCTCGTATGGTGGAAACTACTTTCCGAAAACGAAAAGACCGTATTACCTGCTACCCGCAGGTAGGTGCGACGATCGGAGGGCGCCGCCGGGCGACCAGCCGGGCCGGCGTAGCAACGAAGCTAGGGAAAGCAGAGGAACACGGCCATGGCAACGGCGCCCAGCGTCTCGTACTCGATGACGGTCCGGCTCGAGGTGCCCGCGAGCGGCACCGCGGTCTCGCAGCTCACCACGGCCGTCGAGTCCCACGGCGGTTCCGTCACCGGCCTCGACGTCACCGCTTCCGGCCACGAGGCGCTGCGCATCGACGTCACCATCGCCGCGACCTCCACCGCGCACGCCGAGGAGATCGTCGAGCAGCTGCGCGGCATCGAGGGCGTCACGCTGGGCAAGGTCTCCGACCGTACGTTCCTGATGCACCTCGGCGGCAAGATCGAGATGGCGTCGAAGCATCCCATCCGCAACCGTGACGACCTGTCCATGATCTACACCCCGGGCGTGGCCCGGGTGTGCATGGCGATCGCCGAGAACCCCGAGGACGCCCGCCGCCTCACCATCAAGCGCAACTCCGTCGCCGTCGTCACGGACGGCTCCGCCGTCCTCGGCCTCGGCAACATCGGCCCGAAGGCCGCCCTGCCCGTCATGGAGGGCAAGGCCGCCCTCTTCAAGCGCTTCGCCGGCATCGACGCCTGGCCGATCTGCCTGGACACCCAGGACACCGACGCCATCGTCGAGATCGTCAAGGCCATCGCCCCCGGCTTCGCGGGCATCAACCTGGAGGACATCTCCGCGCCCCGCTGCTTCGAGATCGAGGCCCGGCTGCGCGAGGCCCTGGACATCCCCGTCTTCCACGACGACCAGCACGGCACCGCCATCGTCGTGCTCGCCTCCCTCACCAACGCCCTGCGGGTGGTCGGCAAGGGCATCGGCGACGTGCGGGTCGTGATGTCCGGCGCGGGCGCGGCCGGTACGGCCATCCTGAAGCTGCTGATCGCGGCCGGCGTGAAGCACGCCGTCGTCGCCGACATCCACGGCGTCGTCCACGCGGGCCGCGAGGACCTGCGGGACGCCAAGCCGGACTCGCCGCTGCGCTGGATCGCCGACAACACCAACCCGGAGGGCGTCACCGGCACCCTCAAGGAGGCCGTCGTCGGCGCCGACGTCTTCATCGGCGTCTCGGCCCCCAACGTGCTCGGCGGCGAGGACGTCGCCGCCATGGCCGAGGGCGCCATCGTGTTCGCGCTCGCGAACCCGGACCCGGAGGTCGAGCCGGCGATCGCCCGTCAGACCGCCGCCGTCGTCGCCACCGGCCGCTCGGACTTCCCCAACCAGATCAACAACGTGCTGGTGTTCCCGGGCGTCTTCCGCGGCCTGCTCGACGCCCAGTCCCGGACGGTGAACACGGAGATGATGCTGGCCGCGGCCAGCGCCCTCGCCGACGTCGTCACCGAGGACGAGCTGAACCCGAACTACATCATCCCGTCGGTCTTCAACGACAAGGTCGCCGGCGCGGTCGCGGGCGCGGTCCGCAACGCGGCGAAGGCGGCGGGCGCGGGCGCCTGACCCTCGGACGGCCCCATGGGGCCGCTCCACCGCCCCTCGACCCCCGGGGGGCGGGCCGCGGCGCGCGTGTCGCGGGTCGCCGCACCCCAAACCCCCCTTTAGGGTGGTAGTTCGGCTCCGCATCGTCCCTGCGGAGTCGACGCTACGTCACCACCGGTGGGCACTGGCGCTTTTCGTGTGACCCCCAGGGGTGCCGGATTGGCGTTCCCGCCGCTGGTGGGGGCAGGATGCGGTCTGGGCGCGAGGGTCTGTCACCAGACCCGGGTCCGGGCACTGTCCGAGGGCCCTGGCAGCATCGGCTTCGCAGTGCCCATCATGCGGCTCCGCCGCGTGGCCCGCCTCACAGGCAACCCGCCTCACAGGCAAGAAGAAACACGGGAGTAACGAAATGAACCGCAGTGAGCTGGTGGCCGCCCTGGCCGACCGCGCCGAGGTGACCCGCAAGGACGCCGACGCCGTTCTGGCCGCGCTCGCCGAGACCGTCGGCGAGGTCGTCGCCAAGGGTGACGAGAAGGTCACCATCCCCGGCTTCCTGACCTTCGAGCGCACCCACCGTGCCGCTCGCACCGCTCGTAACCCGCAGACCGGCGACCCGATCAACATCCCGGCCGGCTACAGCGTGAAGGTCTCCGCGGGCTCGAAGCTCAAGGAAGCCGCCAAGGGCAAGTAAGCAGCCTGTAGGCAGCGCGCGCCGCGAGGCCGTACAGACGGCCTGAGGCAAGCGGAAAGGGCGGCCACCCTGTCAGGGGGTGGCCGCCCTCTCGTTCGTCCGTCAGAAGCGGTTGCAGGCGCTTATACGAGCGCGCTGCCCGGGAGCTCGACCTTGGCGCCGAGCTCCACGAGCTTCTCCATGAAGTTCTCGTAGCCGCGGTTGATGAGGTCGATGCCGTGCACCCGGCTGGTGCCCTGCGCCGCGAGCGCCGCGATCAGGTACGAGAAGCCGCCGCGCAGGTCCGGGATGACCAGGTCGGCGCCCTGGAGCTTGGTCGGGCCGCTGACGACCGCCGAGTGCAGGAAGTTGCGCTGGCCGAAGCGGCAGTCCGAGCCGCCCAGGCACTCGCGGTACAGCTGGATGTGCGCGCCCATCTGGTTCAGCGCCGAGGTGAAGCCGAGCCGCGACTCGTACACCGTCTCGTGGACGATCGACAGGCCCGCGGCCTGGGTGAGGGCCACCACCAGCGGCTGCTGCCAGTCGGTCTGGAAGCCGGGGTGCACGTCCGTCTCCAGGGCGATGGCGTTGAGCGAGCCGCCCGGGTGCCAGAAGCGGATGCCCTCGTCGTCGATCTCGAAGGCGCCGCCGACCTTCCGGTACGTGTTCAGGAAGGTCATCATCGAGCGCTGCTGCGCGCCGCGCACGTAGATGTCGCCCTCGGTCGCGAGCGCCGCCGACGCCCAGGAGGCCGCCTCCAGGCGGTCCGAGAGGGCGTGGTGGTTGTAGCCGCCGAGCTTGTCGACACCGGTGATCCGGATGGTCCGGTCGGTGTCCATGGCGATGATCGCGCCCATCTTCTGCAGCACGCAGATGAGGTCCTCGATCTCCGGCTCCACGGCGGCGTTGGACAGCTCGGTGACGCCCTCGGCGAGGACGGCGGTGAGCAGCACCTGCTCGGTGGCGCCGACGGAGGGGTACGGCAGGCGGATCTTGGTGCCGCGCAGCCGCTGCGGGGCCTCCAGGTACTGCCCGTCCGCCCGCTTCTCGATCGTCGCGCCGAACTTGCGCAGCACGTCGAAGTGGAAGTCGATCGGCCGGCCGCCGATGTCGCAGCCGCCGAGGCCCGGGATGAAGGCGTGGCCGAGGCGGTGCAGCAGCGGGCCGCAGAAGAGGATCGGGATGCGGGAGGAGCCGGCGTGGGCGTCGATGTCGGCCACATTGGCGGACTCGACGTGGGTCGGATCCATGATCAGCTCGCCCGGCTCCTCGCCGGGGCGGACCGTCACACCGTGCAGCTGGAGCAGTCCGCGGACCACGCGGACGTCACGGATGTCGGGCACGTTGCGCAGTCGGCTCGGCTCGCTGCCGAGCAGGGCGGCGACCATCGCCTTGGGCACGAGGTTCTTCGCGCCGCGGACGCGGATCTCGCCCTCCAGCGGGGTTCCGCCGTGGACAAGCAGGACATCGTCTGTGCCGGTCATGGATCTCGCGTTCCGGGTCGTCGGTCGGGTGGCCAGAGAAAAGGGTAAGGGGCAAGGAGACCCCACTTGTGTGGCTGAGGGGTCTCGGCGAATGTAATGAATTCGGCACAACACCCTCCGTCCCCGTGATCTTGCGGAGCGTCACCGTCCGCTTGTCGACCGCCCCGCTCCCGGGGGCCGGGTTGACCTGCGACTGCGCCCACCTACCCCGGACCCGGCCGGACAACCCCCCGTAGACGCCGAAGATGCGGGATCATGTGTCGCATGACCGAGGTGTCCTCGCTCACAGGACGGCTGCTCGTCGCCACGCCCGCGCTGGCGGACCCGAACTTCGACCGCGCGGTGGTCCTGCTGCTCGACCACGACGACGAGGGCTCCCTCGGCGTGGTCCTCAACCGGCCCACGCCGGTGACCGTCGGCGACATCCTCGCCCCGTGGGCCGATCTGGCCGGCGAGCCGGGCGTCGTCTTCCAGGGCGGCCCGGTGTCGCTCGACGCCGCCCTCGGCATCGCCGTGATCCCCGGCGACGAGGGCCCGCTCGGCTGGCGCCGGGTGCACGGGGCGATCGGCCTGGTCGACCTGGAGACCCCGCCCGAACTCCTCGGCCCCGCCATAGGGGCCCTGCGCATCTTCGCCGGCTACGCGGGCTGGGGCCCCGGCCAGCTGGAGGCCGAGCTCGGCGACGGCGCCTGGTACGTGGTGGAGTCCGAACCCGGCGACGTCTCCTCCCCCCGCCCCGAGACCCTCTGGCGCCAGGTCCTCCGCCGCCAGCGCGGCGACCTCGCGATGGTCGCCACGTATCCGGACGACCCTTCGCTGAACTGACCGCCCGGATTTCAGTACCCTGGGGCCCATGAGCACTCTCGAGCCCGAGCGCGGGGCAGGTACGGGAACCCTCGTCGAGCCGACGCCGCAGGTGTCCCACGGTGACGGCGACCACGAGCGCTACGCCCATTACGTCCAGAAGGACAAGATCATGGCGAGTGCCCTCGACGGCACTCCCGTGGTGGCACTCTGCGGCAAGGTCTGGGTACCGGGGCGCGATCCCAAGAAGTATCCGGTCTGCCCGATGTGCAAGGAGATCTACGAGTCCATGGGCGCCGGCGGCGACAAGGACAAGGACAAGGGCGGCAAGGACAAGTAGTCCGCTCCTCCGTACGAGTCGGGGACGGCCCCCGGCGCGCCCACCCGTGTGGTGGGAGCGCCGGGGGCCGTTCTCGTCTTCGTTCTCGTCGAGCTCATTGCACGGGGTGCTTCCGGCGGTCACAGAGTGGTTGAGACCACTTGTCGCGGTGATGACCGGCCCCTAACCTCACGCGTGTTGTGCAGCACGAAACGCCCGTTGCGTATGTTGCAACACGCTCGGAGGGGAACCGCCATGAAGCTTCCTGCCCGCATCGCCGTACCCATCGCCCTCATGACCCTCGCCGCCTGCGCCCCGCAGACCTCCGGCGGCGCCGCCACCGGCGACGAGAAGAGCGGCACCCTGCGCGTCTGGCTCTTCCAGGAGGTCGGCAACAAGCCCAAGGAGCAGGTCGTCGACCAGGCCGTCGCCTCCTTCGAGCGGCGGCACCCGGGCACGAAGGTCGAGGTCGAGTACATCCCCGTCGACACCCGCGCCCAGCGCGTCAAAGCCGCCTTCAACGACCCCGCGTCCGCGCCCGACCTCGTCGAGTACGGCAACACCGACACCGCCGGCTACGTCAAGGACGGCGGACTCGCCGACATCACCACCGAGTTCGACGCCTGGGCCGACGCCGAGGACACCGACCCCACCGCCCGCTCCTCCGTCACCGTCGGCGGCAAGGTCTACGGCGCGCCCCTCTTCGTCGGCGTCCGCGCCCTCTACTACCGCACCGACGTGTTCAAGGAGCTCGGCCTCACCGCCCCCAAGACCCAGGCCGAACTGATCGCGACCGCGAAGAAGGTCCGCAAGGCGAAGCCCGAGCTGTACGGGATCGCCGTCGGTGGCGCGTACACCTACGGCGCCCTGCCGTTCCTCTGGGCCCACGGCGGCGAACTCGCCACCGCCCAGGGCGACTCGTACAAGGCGGCCGTCAACGGCGAGGCAGCCCGCGCGGGCATCGCCGCCTACACCTCACTCTTCGGCGACGACAACTGCCCGGCCGCCAAGTGCGCCCAGATGGGCGGCAACGCCACCGTCACCGCCTTCGCCTCCGGCAAGGCCGCCATGGCCATCGGCGGTGACTTCAGCCACGCCGCCGTCGAGGCCGGCGCGGCCAAGGGCAAGTACGCCGTCGTGCCGCTGCCCGGCACCACCCCCGGCTCCATCGCCCCCGCCTTCGCGGGCGGGAACAACCTCGGCGTCCTGAAGAGCACCTCCCACCGCACCCTCGCGATCGACCTGATGAAGTCCCTCGCCGGGAAGGAGACCCAGGGCCGGCTCTTCGACGCCATGGGCTTCCTGCCCACGTACACCGACGTCCGGCAGGAGGCGGCACGCAAGGAGCCGTTCGTGAAGCCCTTCATCGACACCCTCGGCGCCGGCGCCAAGTTCGTGCCCGCCTCCGCCGGCTGGGGGCAGATCGACGCCTCGCTCGTGCTGCCGACCATGTTCCAGGAGATCGTCAGCGGCCGAAAGGACGTCAAGGCAGCCTCGGACGACGCCGCGAAGAAGATGGACGCCGCCTTCGCCGCGGCCGCCCGCTGAGGCGGCGGGCCGACCCATGACGCCCACCACGACCGCACCCGGCGCCCCGGCGAAGCAGACCGCCGGGGAAGCCGCCCCCGCGCGGCCCCCCGGCCCCGCACCCCGGCGCGGCACCCGCCGCGGCGGCTCCGCCTGGACCCCCTGGCTCTATCTGCTCCCCGCCCTCGCCGTCCTCGGCGGACTCCTCGTCTACCCGATCTACCAACTCGGCCTGATCTCCTTCCTGGAGTACACCCAGGCCCAGGTCAGCGGCGGCGCACCCACCTCCTTCCAGGGATTCGGCAACTACACCGCCCTCTTCTCCGACCCCCAGTTCCGGCAGGTCCTCCTCGCCACCGTCCTCTTCGCCGCCGCCTGCGTGATCGCCACCCTCGCCGTCGGCTGCGCCCTCGCCGTCCTCCTCACCCGCGTCCGCGCCCTGCCCCGGCTCGCCCTGATGCTGGCCGCGCTCGGCGCGTGGGCCACCCCCGCCGTCACCGGCTCCACCGTCTGGGTCTTCCTCTTCGACCCCGACCACGGGCCCGTCAACCGGGTCCTCGGACTGGGCGACTTCTCCTGGACGTACGGGCGCCTCAGCGCCTTCGCGCTGGTCCTGATGGAGGTCGTCTGGTGCTCGTTCCCCTTCGTGATGGTCACCGTCTACGCGGGCATCCGGGCCATCCCCACCGAGGTCCTGGAGGCCGCCGCCCTCGACGGGGCCTCGTCGTGGCGGATCTGGCGCTCCGTGATGGCCCCCATGCTCCGGCCGATCCTCGTCGTCGTCACGATCCAGTCGGTCATCTGGGACTTCAAGGTCTTCACCCAGATCTACGTGATGACCGGAGGCGGCGGCATCGCCGGCCAGAACCTCGTCCTCAACGTGTACGCGTACCAGAAGGCGTTCGCCTCCTCCCAGTACAGCCTGGGCGCGGCGATCGGCGTCGTCATGCTGCTGATCCTGCTGGCCGTGACGCTCGTGTACCTCCGTCTGCTGCGCCGCCAGGGAGAAGAACTGTGAGTGCCTTCCGCATCCGGCGGCCCGTGCGGCCCGTGCGGCCCGTGCGGCCCGTGCGGCCAGGGCGGCTCGCCGCCGAGGCGGCGACCCTCCTGGTCGCGGCCGCCGTCGCCTTCCCCCTGTACTGGATGGTGCTCTCCGCCTTCAAACCGGCCGGCGAGATCCAGTCGACCCGGCCGCGGCCGTGGACCCTGTCCCCGTCCCTGGACTCCTTCCGCCGCGTCTTCGAACAGCAGGAATTCGGCCGCTACTTCCTCAACTCCCTGACCGTCGCCGTCTCCGTGGTGCTCGCCTCCGCCGTCATCGCCTTCCTCGCGGCGACCGCCGTCACCCGATTCCGCTTCCGCCTCCGCACCACCCTGCTCGTCATGTTCCTGGTCGCGCAGATGGTGCCCGTCGAGGCGCTGACCATCCCGCTGTTCTTCCTCATGCGGGACGTCGGCCAGCTCAACACCCTGGGCTCGCTGATCCTCCCGCACATCGCCTTCTCGCTGCCCTTCGCGATCTGGATGCTCCGCGGCTTCGTCAAGGCCGTGCCGGAGGCCCTGGAGGAACAGGCGATGATCGACGGCGCGAGCCGCGCCCGCTTCCTGTGGCAGATCCTCTTCCCGCTGGTCCTCCCCGGGCTCGTCGCGACGAGCGTCTTCTCCTTCATCTCCACCTGGAACGACTTCCTCTTCGCGAAGTCCTTCCTCATCAGCGACACCTCGCAGTCGACCCTCCCGATGGCGCTGCTGGTGTTCTTCAAGCCCGACGAGAACGACTGGGGAGGAATCATGGCCGGATCGACCGTGATGACGATCCCGGTGCTCGTCTTCTTCGTACTCGTACAGCGCCGCCTGGTCTCGGGCCTGGGCGGGGCGGTGAAGGACTGACGCCATGACCCACGAGACCCCCGGCCATGACCTGATCCCCGCGCCGGTGCGGGTCGAAGGGCCGTACCGCTGCGGCTTCGCCCTGGACGAGCGGACGACCCTCAGCGCCGTTCCCGGCACCGAGACCACCGAACGCTGGCTGCGCACCGTGCTCGGGGCGGCGTTCCGGCTCCCGCTGCGCGAGGCGCCCCACGAGAACGCCACCAACAGCATCCGGCTGCGCCTCGACACGACCCTGGCCCCCGAGGCGTACCGGCTCCACGTCGTCATCAACCAGGTCGTCGAGATCATCGGCGGCGGCCCGGCCGGGGTGTTCTGGGGCGCCCAGACCCTGCGTCAGCTGCTCGGACCCGACGCCTTCCGCAAGGCGCCCGTGACGGCGCGCCCGTTCCCCGGCCTGGCGGCGCAGACGATCGAGGACGCGCCCCGATTCCGCTGGCGCGGCCTCATGCTCGACGTCGCCCGCCACTTCATGCCCAAGGACGACGTGCTGCGGCAGCTCGACCTGATGGCCGCCCACAAGCTGAACGTCCTGCACCTCCACCTCACCGACGACCAGGGCTGGCGCATCGAGATCAGGCGCCACCCCCGCCTCACCGAGGTCGGCGCCTGGCGGGCGCGGACCAAGTGGGGGCACCGGGCGTCACCGCTGTGGAACGAGACGCCGCACGGCGGCTACTACACCCAGGACGACATCCGCGAGATCGTCGCCTACGCCGCCGACCGGCATATCGCGGTCGTCCCCGAGATCGACGTGCCCGGCCACTCGCAGGCCGCCATCGCCGCGTACCCCGAACTCGGCAACACCGACGTCATCGACACCACCGCCCTCTCCGTCTGGGACACCTGGGGGGTCAGTCCGAACGTACTCGCCCCCACTGACACCGTCCTGCGCTTCTACGAGGGCGTCCTCGAGGAGGTCCTCGACCTCTTCCCGGCGGAGATCTCGCCGTTCGTGCACATCGGCGGCGACGAGTGCCCCAAGGACCAGTGGAGGGCCTCGCCCACCGCCCGCGCCCGGATCGAGGAGCTCGGCGTCGGCGACGAGGACGGGCTGCAGTCCTGGTTCGTCCGGCACTTCGACCGCTGGCTCACCGCCCGCGGCCGCCGGCTCATCGGCTGGGACGAGATCCTGGAGGGCGGGAGCCGAGCCGAGCGGGTACGAGCGCCCGGAGGCGGGACGACCGAGCTGGGCCTCGGGCCCGGCGCCGCCGTGTCGTCCTGGCGCGGTTACGCGGGCGGGATCACCGCCGCCGAGGCCGGCCACGACGTCGTGATGTGCCCCGAGCAGCACGTCTACCTGGACCACCGTCAGGCGCCCGGCGAGGACGAGCCGATGCCCATCGGATACGTGCGCACCCTGGCGGACGTCTACCGCTTTGAGCCCGTGCCGCCCGGCCTCGCCCCCGAGGCGGCCGCCCACATCCTGGGCACGCAGGCCAACGTGTGGACCGAGGTGATGGAGAACCGGGCCCGCGTCGACTACCAGGTCTTCCCGCGCCTCGCCGCCTTCGCCGAGGTCGCCTGGTCCCGGCTGCCCGCGCCGGAGGAGCGTGACCTGGACGGTTTCGAGCGCCGCATGGCCGTCCACCGCCGCCGTCTGGACGCCCTCGGCGTGGACTACCGGCCGCCGTCCGGACCGCACCCCTGGCAGCGCCGCCCCGGCGTTCCGGGCCGCCCCGTCGACGGGGCACCCCCGAACGTGTGAGGCACCCGCCCCCTCGTGTCACCCAAGAGCGGCAAATCGGAAGTCCCGGTCTCTCGCGGGAGTTCCCGGCACCTCGCGGACGGAACCGTCCTTCGCGGACCCTCGCGTCGTCCACCGCGGAAGATGTGCCAGAGTTGCCACGTCCGGGCCGTGAGCACGTACGGTACGGCCACACAGGCGTGACAGCCGGGGACGGTCGGGGATCACCGGGACACCGGGAAGGGGCAGCGGGTTGACCACGCACGCACCACAGACGGCATCACGGACGGCGCGGTCCGTGACGCTGCCCGCCTCGCTCGACGAGGCAGTGGCGGCGCTGACGGCCATGCCGGCCGCCGTTCCCGTGGCGGGCGGCACCGACCTGATGGCCGCCGTCAACCGCGGGCAGCTGCGCCCCGCGGGCCTGGTCGGCCTGAACCGGATCAACGAGATTCGCGGCTGGCAGTACCAGGACGGCCACGCCCTGCTCGGCGCGGGCCTCACCCACGCGCGGATGGGCCGCCCCGACTTCGCGGCCCTCATCCCGGCCCTGGCCGCCGCCTCGCGCGTCGCGGGCCCGCCGCAGATCCGTAACGCCGGCACCCTCGGCGGCAACGTCGTGTCCGCCGCGCCCACCGGGGACTCGCTGCCGGTGCTGGCCGCCCTGGAGGCCGAGCTGGTCGTGGTCGGCCCGCTCGGCAGCCGGGAGATGCCCGTCAGCCACCTCCTTGCCGGCCGCGACCTGCTGGCCCCCGGCGAGCTGGTCGCCTTCGTCCGCGTACCGCTGCTGCACGCCCCGCAGGTCTTCCTCAAGGCCACCGGCCGCACCGGCCCGGCCCGCGCCACCGCCTCCGTCGCCGTCGTCCTCGACCCGGCGCGGCGCGGGGTGCGCTGCGCGGTGGGCGCGATCGCGCCGATGCCGCTGCGGCCGCTGGAGGCGGAGCAGTGGATCGCCTCGCTGGTGGACTGGGACGGGGAGCGGGGTCTGGCCCCGGAGGCGCTGGCGGCGTTCGGCGATTACGTGGCCGCCGCGTGCATTCCGGACCCGCAGGGCGACGAGCAGTTGCCCCCGGCCGTACTGCACCTGCGGCGCACGGTCGCCGCGCTGGCCCGACGAGCACTGGGGAGGGCGCTGTCGTGAGCGACGCACACGAGGGCCGGGCACCGGAGACGGGCGGCTGGGAGCCGATCCCGCAGAGCGAGGGGTACGACGGCGACGCGACGGCGTTCGTGCAGCTGCCGCCCGAGTTCATGCTGGAGGGCGTGCCGCTGGAGGCGCCGGGGCACGGCTATGTGCCGCCGATGATCACGCCGCTGGTGCCGCTGACGGACCCGGCCGCGGCGAACCCGGGGATGACGGGCGAGTGGGTGGCGCAGCCGCCGTTCCCGCGGGAGGCGGGGCAGGAGGCCACCCACGAAGCCGGGCACGAGGTCGCGTACGACGCCGGGCACGAGGTCGCGTATGACGCCGGTTACGACGCCGGTTACGACGCCGGTTACGGGGTCGGGGCCGGGCACGAGGCCCCGCACGGGGGCCCGCACGAGGTCCCGCACGAGGACGCCCAGGAGCAGACGGCTTCCTGGACGATCCCGACGTTCGAGGACGGTCCCGACGTCCAGGACGACTCGGGTGAGTACGCGGCGTCGACGCCGGCCGGGTACGCGAGCGGCGCGCCCGCGACACTGCCGGGCGGCGCCCCGGCGCCCTGGGCGGTGACGGAACCGGAGACGGGGCCGGGGCCCGAGCCCGTATCCGTACCGGAGGCCGCGCAGGAGCCCGTACCGGACGCCGTGCCGGACGCCGCATCGGACGCAGGGCCGGACGCCGTCGCGGAGCACGAGCAGGCGCCCGAGCCGGTGGTCGAGCCTGCGGCGGAGGTGCCGGCGGTCGAGGTCCCGCCCGCCGCCCTGCCCGTCGACATGTCGACCGACAGCGACGAGCACCCCCACATCTCGTACACGCTGCGCGTGAACGGCGCCGACCGGCCCGTCACCGACTCATGGATCGGCGAGTCGCTGCTCTACGTCCTGCGGGAGCGGCTCGGCCTCGCCGGGGCCAAGGACGGCTGCTCGCAGGGCGAGTGCGGCGCGTGCAACGTGCAGGTCGACGGCCGGCTGGTCGCCTCCTGCCTGGTGCCGGCCGCGACGGCCGCCGGGTGCGAGGTGCGGACCGTCGAGGGCCTGGCCGTGGACGGCGAGCCGTCCGACGTGCAGCGGGCCCTGGCGAAGTGCGGCGTGCAGTGCGGCTTCTGCATCCCCGGCATGGCCATGACCGTCCACGACCTGCTCGAGGGCAACCACGCCCCGACCGAGCTGGAGACCCGCCAGGCGCTGTGCGGCAACCTGTGCCGCTGCTCCGGCTACCGAGGCGTCCTCGACGCCGTGAAGGACGTCGTCGCCGAGCGCGAGGCGACGGCCGGGTCCGGTGACGAGGCCGCGGCCCGCATCCCGCACCAGATTCCCCACCCGCACGACGGAGGCACGGCGTGAGCAGCGACACGACGACCACGGAGCCGACCGACGGCCTCGGTCCCGTGCCCGGTCTCGGTGCCGTCGCCGGTCTCGGTCTCGGCGTCTCGCTCCCGCAGGCCGACGCCCGGGCGAAGACGGAGGGCACCTTCCCGTACGCGTCCGACCTGTGGGCCGAGGGCCTGCTGTGGGCGGCGATCCTGCGCTCCCCGCACCCGCACGCCCGGATCGTGTCGATCGACACCACGGCGGCGGCCGAGATGCCGGGGGTACGGGCCGTGGTGACCCACGCCGACGTGCCCGGCGCGGCCACGTACGGCCGCCAGGTCGCCGACCGTCCGGTCTTCGCCGCCGAGCTGGTGCGCCACCACGGCGAGGCCATCGCCGCCGTCGCCGCCGACCACCCCGACACGGCGCGGCTCGCGGCCGCCGCCATCGCCGTCGAGTACGAGGTCCTGGACCCGGTCACCGACCCCGAGAAGGCCTTCGCCGCCGCGCCCCTGCACCCAGACGGCAACCTGATCCGGCACATCCCGCTGCGCTTCGGCGACCCGGAGGCGACCGGCGAGGTCGTCGTCGAGGGCCTCTACCGGATCGGCCGGCAGGACACCGCCCCGGTCGGCGCGGAGGCCGCGCTGGCCGTGCCGCGTCCCGACGGCGGCGTCGAGCTCTACACCGCGTCGACCGACCCGCACACCGACCGCGACCTGGCGGCGGCCTGCTTCGGCCTCGCGCCCGAGCAGGTCAAGGTCGTCGTCACCGGTGTGCCCGGCGCCACCGGCGACCGGGAGGACCCCGGCTTCCAGATCCCGCTGGGCCTGCTGGCCCTGCGTACCGGCTGCCCGGTCAAGCTCACCGCGACCCGCGAGGAATCCTTCCTCGGCCACGCCCACCGCCACCCCACCCTGCTGCGCTACCGCCACCACGCGGACGCCGAGGGCCGGCTGGTGAAGGTGGAGGCGCAGATCCTGCTGGACGCGGGCGCGTACGCCGACTCCTCCTCCGAGTCCCTCGCCGCGGCCGTGGCCTTCGCCTGCGGCCCGTACGTCGTCCCGCACGCCTTCGTCGAGGGCTGGGCGGTGCGCACCAACAACCCGCCGTCCGGCCATGTGCGGGGCGAGGGCGCGATGCAGGTGTGCGCGGCGTACGAGGCGCAGATGGACAAGCTGGCCGGGAAGCTGGGCCTCGACCCGGCGGAACTCCGCATGCGCAACGTCCTGTCCACGGGCGACATCCTGCCCACGGGCCAGACCGTGACCTGCCCGGCCCCGGTGGCCGAACTCCTGTCCGCCGTACGGGACTTCCCCCTGCCGCCGCTCCCCATGGACGCGCCGGAGGAGGACTGGCTGCTGCCCGGCGGCCCGGACGGCGCGGGGGAGCCCGGCGCGGTGCGGCGGGGCGTCGGCTACGCCCTGGGCATGGTGCACATGCTGGGCGCGGAGGGCACGGACGAGGTCTCGACGGCCACGGTCCGGGTCCAGGACGGCGTCGCCACCGTGATCTGCGCGGCCGTGGACACCGGTTCCGGCTTCTCGACCCTGGCCCGCCAGATCGTCCAGGACACCCTGGGCATCGACGAGGTGTACGTGGCCCCGGTCGACACCGACCAGCCCCCGGCCGGACCGGCCACCCACGGCCGGCACACCTGGGTCTCGGGCGGGGCCGTCGAACGCGCCGCCAAGATGGTCCGCACGCAGCTCCTCCAGCCGCTGGCCCACAAGTTCGGCATGTCGACCGAGCTGCTCCAGATCACCGACGGCAAGATCACCTCGTACGACGGTGTCCTGTCCACCACGGTCAGCGAGGCCATGGAGGGCAAGGAGCTCTGGGCCACCGCCCAGTGCCGCCCGCACCCCACCGAGCCGCTCGACGAGTCCGGCCAGGGCGACGCCTTCGTCGGCATCGCCTTCTGCGCCATCCGCGCGGTGGTGGACGTCGACGTCGAGCTGGGCACGGTCCGGGTCGTCGAGATGGCCGTCGCCCAGGACGTCGGCCGCATCCTCAACCCCGCCCAGCTCGCCACCCGCATCGAGGCCGGCGTCACCCAGGGCGTCGGCGCCGCCCTCACCGAGAACCTCCGCACCTCCCGCGGCCTGGTCCGCCACCCCGACCTGACGGGCTACGCCCTGCCCACGTCCCTGGACGCCCCCGACATTCGCATCGTGAAACTCGTCGAGGAACGCGACGTCGTCGCCCCCTTCGGCGCCAAGCCCGCGAGCGCGGTCCCCGTCGTCACCTCCCCGGCCGCCGTCGCCGCCGCCGTCCGCGCGGCCACCGGCCGCCCCGTCAACCGCCTGCCGATCCGGCCCCAGGCGGCGGTGGTCGTGGCCTGAGGCCCCCAGGCGGGCGGCCGGGTCGCCTGCCGCCGGGCTCGGCGCCTGGGGCTCGGCGCCGGGCTCGGGCCGGGCTCAGCGCCTGGCGGGATCTCGCCCCGGACGTCTGTGCGTGGCCGTGTGCATGAGTAAACTCCGGCCTTCCGGTGTGACGGAAGCGGGGGAATCATGACGTTCGAGCAAGAGTGGGCCGCTGAGCGCAGCGCCGCGGCGGACCGCGTCGGCACGCGCCTCAACCAGCTCCCCGCCGACCCCGGCGGCGGCGCCGGATCCGCCGACCTCGGCGTGAAGCAGGACCACCTCGGCGCGATCGGCCACGCGGCCTTCGCGCTGCACGGGCGGCTGGTGAAGGACGGGCACCACGCCCGTACGGAGACGTCGGAGGCGGCGACCGGACTCTCCCAGCACGGCTTCCGCACCGGAGCGGCCCTGACGACCGTCCAGGAGACCTGGGCGTCCCAGGTGGGCACCCTGCTGGACGCCTGCGCGCACATCTCCAACCACCTCGACTACAGCGCGGCCGCGCACGCCAAGGACGACGAGGACATCAGAACGGCGCTGGCCGTGTCCAAGATCAGTGAGTACCTCAAGTAGGCGGGGGAGCAGGCCGTGCTGACCTTTGACAACGTGTACCAGGCGCCGCTCGGCAAGCTGAAGGCGGCGGCCGACGGCTGGTCCCGGATGAAGGGCAGGCTGGACACCCTCGCCGAGGACGCGCACAAGACGATGGCCGCGAAGGCGAAGGCCGACGACTGGCGCGGCGTGAACGCCGAGGTCACGAAGCCCTTCATCGACAAGACCGCCAAGGAGTTCGCCGACGCGGCCAAGGCCGCCGACGGCATCCACAAGATCCTCGACGACGGCTACCGCACCTTCAAGAAGGCCAAGGACGACCTCACGAAGATCGTCGAGTCCGAGGCGCCGGCCCAGGGCCTGAAGGTGAAGAGCGACGGCACCGTGGAAGCCGCCTACCCCGTGGAGAAGGACGTCGCCGCCCGCCACGACCCCGAATTCCCCGACGCCCTGCGCAAGGAACGCGCCGCGATCGCGGCACTGAAGCGGCGCATCGACGCCATCGTCGAGAGCTGCGACGACGCCGACGTGGCCTGCGCGAACGCACTTCGCGCCAACATCACCGGCGACAAGCACAACTTCAGCGCCCCGAAGTACGCCAGCCTGGACGCGGAGGAGGCGGCGCGGGCGGTGGATCTGGCCCGCAAGGTCACCGGCGAGGGAGGCACGGCACGCAACGTCGAGGCGTTGAAGCAGCTCGAAGAGCTGATGAACGACAACGCCAAGGATCCCGAGTTCTCCACCGCCTTCTACCGCACCATGGGCCCCGAAGGAGCGCTGGAGTTCTACGCCACGATGTCCCTGGACTCGACGAGTCTCGGCCCTGCAGGCCAGGACCGCGTGCGCATGGTGCACGGCATCCAGGAGGACCTGGGTTCGATGCTGGGCGTGGCGACCAGCAAGAACACCCCGGGCCACCTGGACGCGGCGTGGACGACCGCGCTGATGAAGGCGGGCCACAAGGAGATCGACGTCTCGAACGTCGCCGGCTACGGCACGAAGATCTACGGCTACCAGGCCCTCGGCGCACTGCTCAGGGACGGCAAGTACGACGCGGAATTCCTCACCGCGGTCGGCCGGGACATGGTCGCGATGGAGCGGGCGAACCCGGACGTGTGGGAGCAAGGTCTCCCGTACAACCAGGAGATGGCGCTCAATCACGACAAGGACGGCGGCAGGGGCTTCTACCCCCTCACCGGCTTGATGGAGGCGCTCAGCAACAACCCCGGCGGCGCCACGGCCTTCTTCAACGAGCCGGTACGCGAGGACACGAACAAGGACGGCCTGGTCACCCTGGCCGACCGGCATGTCAGCGGCGACTACGGGAAGCCGGCCGGGATGGTCGACTACATGCTCGACCGCAAGCCGACCGTGGACTGGCACGACGCGGCGGTGGGCCAAGACCCGGGTTCCGAGCGTCGTGCGCTCGGCTACGCGCTGGAGGCCGCCGTCTCGGGCCAGGCGGACCCGCACCTGACGAAGTACGCCGACCACCAGCCGCACACCGAAGCCATGGCCAACGTCTTCGAGCGCATCGTGGAGAAGGTGGGTGGCACGCCCGCCCTCGTGGACGACAACCTGAGCGGCAGCATGGGACGCATGGCCGCCGAGTACATCGGCGACATCAACGCGGTCTACGGATCGGATACGGACGATTATGCCAAGGACGACAAGCAGGCCCACGCGAGCCTGAAGCAGGGGAGCCTGACACCGTTCATGGACGCGCTGGCTCGGCACGAGGGCAGTTACTCGACGGTGTCGGCGGCCCAGCAGGAGTACACGCAAGCCGCCATGCAGCTCAAGGCCGAGGACAAAGGCTTGTCCGAGCACAATCTGCAGCGTTCTCTCGAGCACATCGGACAGACGAGCGGTCACGTGAACGGCATTCTGGCCGGCGGGCGTATCGATGCGGAGCTCGCCGGACAGTTCGAGGAGAACGACGAGTACAACAAGGGACTCGAACGGGAAGGGAGTGCGGCGGGATTTGCCACGGGCGTGATTTTCGAAGGCATGGTGCGGCGTGCGCCGGTGGTCGGAGAGCTGGTGGGCTGGGTCATCGACCAGGGAATCAGCGCCGATGTCGACGACGCCAAGAAGGAACCCTACGAGGGATCCGGAGAGAAGGTTAAGGAGGCGTATCTGGCCGGCCTCTCCACCTCGACCCTCCCCATCCAGAAGCAAGTCGACCACCTCACGCTCCCGCCCGGCGTGAACCGGGAGGTTCTCAGCGACGCCGTCCTGGACTTCACCAAGAACGGGTATTCGAACGGTCTGCAGGAACAGGAGAAGGTGGGTACGCGGCATGGCCACTGAACCGGACAGCGGGGACGCGCCGCGCTCTCGGCGCCGAATCCTCCTGGTGGGAGGGACAATCGTTCTTGCCGTGCTCGTGGTTGCGACGGTCGCCTGGTTCGCCACCGAGGACGAGGACGAGGCGGCGCCTGTCCGCTTCTCCGCCGAGCCCTGTTGGGGGCTCCTCGACGAGAGCGACGTCACGCCCCTCTTCGAGCCGGGAGAGAACGTGGAGATCACCACCACGGATCTTTCTCTGACCGTCGAGCAGCATCGTCTCGCGGTGTGTTCAGGTCTGCAGCGGCGTGGGGGCGGGGATTTCCGCGCGATGGTCCTTTGGTGGTCGGAAACCCCGTTCAGGAACGAGAAGGCGATCCATTCGTGGTCGAAGATCGCCTACGCCGCCCCCGAGGCCAAGCCCGACTGGGGAGCCGGCGGAGAGACCTGGCCGACCGGCACGCGCGTCGTGGTGAGGTGCGAGGCACCTCCGAGTCCCAAGTTGGCCGAGAGTCGCAGGGCGGAGAAGTTCCTGTCGGTCGAGGTGACGGGCGAAGCCGAACGCGGTGTCGACGCCGCCAAGCAGCAAGAAGTGATCGCCGACATGGCGCTCAAGCTGCTGCGTGGGGTGGCGGAGCAAGCGGGGTGCACGAACGAGCTGCGTCTCCCCACATCCTCCTGAGGGATCAGGAACCCTCCCGCGGAGCATGCACGCGGTGTCGCCGTATGCTCCGTACGGTCATGGCGGCCCAGGTCAGGGGCGAGCCGCAGGGCGGAAAGTGGCTTGGAACAGCGTGAGTTCAGAGCGGGTGTGCGGGGCCGGAGGACGCGTGGTCATCGGTCGGTGGTGGCGGGTGGTTGCTGCGGGGCTGGCGGTCCTGTTGGTGGGGGTGGCCGCGGGGCCCGCGCAGGCGGAGAGTGTCAGGTCGCGGCAGTGGCACCTCACGTCCATGCACGCCGAGGAGATCTGGGAGCGCAGCACCGGGAAGGGCGTCACCGTCGCGCTCATCGACACCGGGGTGAAGGAAGTGCCCGAGCTCGCCGGGCGGCTCGTGGGGGAGATGGACTTTCCGGGGGCTGGGACGGCGAGCAGGAAGGACGGGGGGACGGCCGCGGCCGCCGTCATCGCGGGGAACGGCAAGGGGCCCGGCGGGCAGGCCAGTGCGTACGGGCTGGCGCCCGGGGCGAAGGTGATGCCGTTGAACATCAGCGACGGGTACACCGGCAAGGGCAGCCTCGCCGACCAGGAGAAGGCCGTCAACGCCGGACTGGTGCCCGCGCTGCGGCATGCCGCCGACTCGGACGCCCGGATCATCTCCGTGTCCGTCAGCCTGCCCGTGTACGAGGCGTCCACCGAGGTGAGCGAGGCCGTGGCGTACGCCATGGCGAAGGGCAAGCTCATCTTCGCCGGCGTCGGGGACACCGTCCTGGACGAGGGCAACGTCGAGGTGCCGGCGAAGCTGCCGGGCGTGGTCGGGGTGGCGGCCATCGACCGGAACGTCACCTGGATCAAGGGCACCGGCGTGGGCCCCCATGTGGATCTCGCGGCGCCCGGGGCGGACATCATCAGCGCCTGCGCCGGGGGCACCGGCCTGTGCAGGTCCAAGGGCACGGCCATCGCCTCGGCCGTCGCCGCCGCGAGCGCCGCCCTCGTGTGGTCCGCGCACCCGAACTGGACCCGGAACCAGGTGCTCCAGGTGCTGCTGAACACGATCGGCGGACCCGTGGGCGGCGAGGTGCGCAGCGACTACATCGGCTACGGGGTCGTACGACCGCGGCGGGCGCTGAACACGCCGGGGGACCCGGGCCCGCCGAACGTGTTCCCGCTGGAGGACTACGCGGAGCCGACCCCGAGCCCGACCCCCACGCCCGCGCCCAGCGTCACGCCCTCGGCCGCCGCGCCCGCGCCCGTCGCCTCCGGGCCCGGCGGCGACGGGCACAGCACCGGCTTCTGGATCGCGCTCGGGGTGTGCGCCGCCGGACTGCTCGGCATGGCGGTCGGTACGCCGCTCCTCATCGCCGACCACCGGCGCGGGCGGCAGCCCGCCTAGTCGTCGCGCTGCGCGTATGCGGCCGTGCCGCCGCCCACCGCGAGGACCGCGCTGCCGGACACCAGCCCCACGAGGAACCGACGCCGGGACGCCCCGCCCGCGCGGGGCTGCCCCGGGACGGCGACCAGGCGGCCCGTCGCCGCCTCGCGGCGGGCGATGTCGTCGGCCAGCGGGCCCTTCCGCCAGGCCCGGTCGGCGCCCTTGGGCGGGGTGACGGCCGCCGCGATCTGCGCCGGGGCGGGGCGGAGCGCCGGATCCTTCGCCAGGCACGGGGTGATCAGCGGCTGCAGCGCGGGCGGCACCAGGCTCAGGTCCGGGTTGCCGTGCACGACCTCGTACTGCACGGCCGCGACATGTGTCGCGTCGAAGGCGCGGCGGCCGCTCGACGCGAAGACGAGCACCGCGCCGAGCGAGAAGACGTCCGAGGCCGGGCCGACCCGCCGGCCCAGGACCTGCTCCGGCGCGCCGTAGCCGGGCGTCACCGGGATCTGCCCGGTCGTCGTCAGCGTCAGACCGTGCTCCGGGCGGGCGATGCCGAAGTCGATGACCCGCGGACCGGACGAGGTCAGCACGATGTTGGCGGGCTTCAGGTCACGGTGGACCAGGCCCGCCGCGTGGATGTCGTGGAGCGTACGGGACAGGAAGTGGCCCAGGGCGCGCACCGTGGGCTCGTCCATCGGCCCGTACGCCCGCACGGCCTCGTCCAGCGTCGGTCCGGCGAGGAACTCGGCCGCGATCCACGGCCGTCCGCCCTCCGTCTGCGCCCCGAGGACCCGCGCCACGCCCTTGCTGGTGACCGCGCGCGCCATCTCGGCCTCGCGGACGAAGCGCTGGGCCAGGCCCTGGTCGTGGGCGAGTTCGGGGCGCAGGACCTTCACGGCGGCGGGGCCGCCGGTGCCGTCGTGGCCGAAGTACACCTTGCCCATGCCGCCCTCGCCGAGGACGCCGAGGAGCCGGTACGGACCGAGCCGGAGGGGGTCTCCGGTGGAGAGCGGGTTCACGGGGTGGGGGTTCCTCTCACTGCGCGTCGCATCGCCGTGCGTCGCTTCACTGCACGTCGCATCGCGGCACCTCGCTTCACTGCGGCTCGCATCACCGCACCTCGAACTGCGGCTCGCATCACCGCACCTCGAACTGCGTCACGCGGCCGGCCCCGACGCCGTAGAACCCCTTGTCCCCGGCGGAGGCGAGGCGGACGGCGGCCGACGCGAGCGTCTGCGCGTAGCGGTGCGCGGCCAGGTCGACGACGCCGACGCCGCGCTCGGTCGGCACGCACAGGACGGTCGGTCCGGCGACTGGCGGGACTTCGAGGCTTGGCGCGCCGCCGGCGGACATGTCGACCTCCCACAGCCGTCGGCCCCGCCGGGCGTCGACCGCGACCAGGGTGCGGGTCCCCTCGACCGCGTACACGACGCCGTCGCGGACGAGCGGCGCGCCGTAGTGCCGCCGCTGCGGCTGGAGATCGCCGTACGGCCGTCCGTAGCCGAACTCCCAGATGTGCCGGCCGTCCGTGAGCCGGACCGCGTACAGGAACTGCGCCCCGACGTAGAGGTGCGTGCCGTCCTCCGCGACCTCGGCACCGTTGATCGGCGGGCGCACGAACGCGCCGGACGCCTCCGGGACGACCGTGCGCCACTGGACCTTGCCGGACCGGGTGTCGTAGGAGGTGAGGGTCATGTCGTTGGTCGCCTGGCCGACGATCAGCCGGGAGCCGACCACCCGCGCGAAGTACACGTTGAAGCCGTGGCCCGGCTCCGCCTCCTTGATCGGCGTGCGCCAGCGTTCACGGCCGGTGGCGGTGTCGAGGGCGAGCAGGACCCAGTCGTACGTACGGCTGTCGATGCCGGGCTTCCGGCGGTTGACCGCCAGGTAGAGCGTGCCGTCCGCCGCGTACAGCATCTTCGCCTGGCCGGCCACCCACGGGTGCTTGAACTCCTTGAGGACGGCGACCTCGCGCAGATGCCTGCCGGTGTTCGGTTCGAGCGCGTTGACGGTCAGGCCGTTGGACTCGTCCTCGAACAGGCCGTAGACGGTGGTGCGGTCCGCCGTGACCTGGTCGTCGTGGATGAGCTTGGGGTCGGTCCACTCGAAGCCGCCGGGGGCGGCGCGATGGCCCTTCAGACCGTTCCTGGTCATCATGATCACCGCCGCGTCCCGGAGGATCGGCGGGGCGGAACCGGGCGCCCCCGCCGCCTCCTTGGTCCAGGCGATGCGCAGCGGACCGCTCTCCTCGGACGTGCCGGAGCCGGTGCCGGAGGACGTGGAGGTGGACGGCGCCCCCGACCCCTTGCCGTTCGGCGGGGCCTGGCCCTCGCCCCGGGCGAGCCAGGCCCAGACGCCCGCGCCCACCCCGGCGAGGCCGAGCACCGAACCGCCGCCCGTGGCCAGCAGCCTGCGGCGCGAGAGGCCGGAGGAGCCGGTCCGGCCGCCGGGCGTCGCCGCCGGGACCGTCGGCGCGTAGGGGTCCTGCGCCGGGGCGGGGAGCCGGGGCGGGAGCGGGTGCCAGACGTCGGTGGCGCGGCGGGCGATCGCGGCGAGCAGCGGGGCCGGCAGGTGGTCGGCGAACTCGCCGTGCCCGTCGTGGAGTTCGGCGATCAGGGTGGAGGTCGTCGGGCGGGCCGCCGGGTCCTTCGCGAGGCAGGCCGTCAGCAGCGGGCGGAGGGACGGGGGAAGGGCGGCCAGGGTCTCGGGGTCGGGGTCGGCGTAGCGGACCCGGTACAGCAGGTCGGCCGGGGCGCCGCTGCCGAAGGGCGCGCGACCGGTCGCCGCGAAGATCAGGACGCCCGCGAGGGCGAACACGTCGCCCGCCGGGGGGTGTTCCTGGCCCGAGGCCTGCTCCGGGGACATGTAGGCCGGGGTGCCGGCCGCCGCGCCCGTGGTGGTGAGGCGGTCGTCGCCGGCCGCGCGGGCGATGCCGAAGTCGATCACCTTCGGGCCGTGGGCGGTGACCAGGATGTTGGACGGCTTCAGGTCGCGGTGGACCACGTCCGATGAGTGCAGCTGCCGGAGCGCTCCGGCGAGGGCGGCGCCGACCGCGCGGACCGTCGGCTCGGGAAGGGGGCCGGCGAGGCCGACGGCGTCGTCGAGGGGCGGACCGAGCACGTACTCCGTGGCCAGCCACGGGGTCTCGGCGAGCGGGTCCGCGTCGAAGACGGTCGCGCCGTGGCGGTCGCCGATGATGCGGGCCGCGTCCGTCTCCAGGCGGAAGCGGGTACGGAAGGCCGGGTCGGCGGCCAGCCGCGCGTGCAGGGTCTTCAGCGCGACCGTACGGCCGCCGGGGGAGCGGGCCAGGTAGACCGTGCCCATGCCGCCCGCGCCGAGCCGGGCGAGCAGGCGGTACGAGGCGATGGCCGACGGGTCGTCGTGGGTCAGGGGAGAGAGCATCGGTCAGTTCCCGGGAGAGGCGGGAGAGGCGGGGGAGGCGGCGTCACCGTACGGCCGCCCGGAGGAGGGAGCGGGGGTCCCGGGGGTCGCGGCGGCGGGGGCGCCCGGGCTCGCAGCACTCGGGGTCGTAGCACCGGGGGCGCCTGGCAGGTCGGCCGCGAGGAGGGACGAGGACTGGCGGGCCAGCGCCGCGACGACCCTGGGCGGCAGCCAGCCCGGCGTCAGCAGCGAGGCCGCCGAGCCGAGCACCGTCGCGTGCGGGGTGGGCGGCGCGAGGGCCGGCAGCAGGGCGGCGGCGGCCGGGCGGTCCGCCGGGTCGCGGGTCAGACAGCCGGTGACCGTCGCGCGCAGGGCGGCCGGCAGCTCGGAACGTTCCGGCACGGTGTGGCCCGTCGCCGCGTACGCGAGGACCGCGCCGAGCCCGTACACGTCGCCCGGCGGCCGCGGCAGCCCGCCCGTCGCCCGCTCCGGCGCCTGGGCCTCCCGGTCCACCCGTTCCGTGACCCGGCCCGCGCCGAAACAGGACAGCCGCGGGCCGTCGGCCGTGAGCAGGACGGCGGCCGGGGCCACCCCCGCGTGCGTCACGCCCTGCGCGTGCAGCGCCGTCAGGGTCTCGGCCAGCGCCGCGCCGATCACCCGCACCGTTTCCTCCGGCAACGGGCCGCCGTGCACGGCCAGGGCCACGGGAAGCGGGAGCGCGGGGACGTACGGAGCCGCGCAGGCCGGGACACCGGCCCCGTCCATGACCTCCAGGGCCTCCATGACCTCCGTGACCGGCAGCGTCCAGGGGGCGGGGAGCCGCTGGGCCGTCTCCGCCTCGCGCAGGAAGAGCGCCGGGTCGGTGCCGGGGAGGGGGAGGGTGAGCAGCACCGTACGGTCGCCGGCGGACTCCCTGGCGACGAAGCGGCGGTACGGGGGCGAGGGGGTGGGTCCCGGCGGTCCCGGCGGATCCAGCCGTGTGATGAGCCGGTACGGGCGCGGCCGTTCCATGTGCGAATCCCCCTTGTCGTCCGCCCGAGCAGACAGAGCCTACTCAAGCCATGATCAGGACGATCAGGGGGAGACCGCGGCGAGGCCGCGGCGAGACCGCGGTGGGGGTGCGTGGGGCCCGGTGCGGCGCGAGGCCCGCACCGGGCGTGGAGACCGTGATCGGATTCGAACCGACGTCACTCGCTTTGCAGGCGAGCCCCTGAACCACTCGGGCACACGGTCGTGTGGGTGTCGTGCTGCTGACGAGAAAGACGTTAGGCGGGGGCGGTGCGCGGGTTCAACGGTTCGCCCGGGGCCGCAACACGACTGCCATACGGCGTTCACGAGGGGCGGTGCGGTCCTGGTGGTCGTACGACCATCGGGGCAGGGCGGATACGCCTCACGACAGGGGCCAAAACCCACTACGACCCTTACCCTGGGCCTATGAGCGTCCTCGAACCCCGCGATGCCGACGTCGCCCCACCGCCCTCCGAACCCGAACCCGCACCCGCCGCCGACGCACCCGCCGGCGGCGGATCCGTGCTCGACCGCGGACACCGGGCGCTCAGCATCGGCATCGTCTCCGTCGTCCTGCTCATCGCCTTCGAGGCCACCGCCGTCGGCACCGCCATGCCCGTCGCCGCCCGCGAGCTCGACGGCATCTCGCTCTACGCCTTCGCCTTCTCCGCCTACTTCACCACCAGCCTCTTCGGCATGGTCCTCGCCGGACAGTGGTCCGACCGCAAGGGCCCGCTCCGCCCGCTCGCCGTCGGCATGAGCTGCTTCGCCGCGGGACTGCTGCTGTCGGGGACGGCGGGCACCATGTGGCTGTTCATCCTCGGCAGGGCCGTGCAGGGCCTCGGCGGCGGACTGGTGATCGTCGCGCTGTACGTCGTCATCAGCCGCGCCTACGAGGAACACCTGCGGCCCGCGATCATGGCCGCGTTCGCCGCGAGCTGGGTGGTGCCGTCCGTCGTCGGGCCGCTCGCCTCGGGCACCATCACCGAGCACCTGGGCTGGCGCTGGGTGTTCGTCGGCATCCCGGCCCTCGTCGTCTTCCCGCTCGCGCTCGCCCTGCCCGCCATCCGGCGCACCGCCTCAGGGCCCGCCGACCCCGACGCCCCGGTGGCGCCGTGGGACCGGCGGCGGATCAGGCTCGCCCTCGGCATCTCCGCCGGAGTGGGCCTGCTCCAGTACGCCGGGCAGGAACTGCGCTGGCTCTCCCTCCTCCCCGCCGCCGCGGGCGCGGCCCTGCTCGTCCCCGCCGTCCGGGGACTGCTCCCGCGCGGCACCTATCGGGCGGCGCGCGGCCTGCCGTCCGTGGTGCTGCTCCGGGGCATAGCCGCCGGCTCGTTCATCGCCGCCGAGTCCTTCGTGCCGCTCATGCTGGTCACCCAGCGCGGACTCACCCCCACCCTCGCCGGTCTCTCGCTCGCCGTCGGCGGCCTGACCTGGGCGCTCGGCTCGTGGGTGCAGTCGCGGCCGCGCACCGAGCCCTACCGGGGACGGCTGGTCGTGGTCGGCATGGTGCTCGTCGCCACCGCCATCGCCGCGGCGCCGGCCGTGCTGATCACCGCCGTGCCGGTGTGGGTGGTCGCGGCGGCCTGGACCTGGGGCTGCTTCGGCATGGGCATGGTCATCGCCTCCACGAGCGTGCTGCTGCTCAAGCTCTCCGCCCCCGAGGAGGCGGGCTCGAACTCCGCCGCCCTCCAGATCTCCGACGGCCTGTCCAACGTCCTCCTCCTCGCGGCGGGCGGGGCGGCCTTCGCCGCCCTGGGCGGCGGCGCCGTCGGCCACGCCGTGAGCGCCGACGCCTCGACCGGCTCCCACCCGGCGGCCTTCGCTGCGGTCTTCCTCCCGATGGCGGCGGTCGCGGCGATCGGGGCGTGGGTGGCGACACGACTGGGGGAGCGGCGCGGCACCTGACCGGGCCGGGCGGGCCGGAACCGGCGCCCCCGGTCGAAAACCCGTCGCCCCCGACAGCACCCCGCGCCTAGGGTCGCCGCATGGCCCGTGACACCGTGACCCTGCCCGTCGGCGACGACGTCGCCGACCTCGCCGACGCCCGGGGCGTCACCGTCGAGGAGCTCGTCGACGAGGCCGTGCGGCGGTACGTCTCCCTGGAGGCCACCCTCGTGCGGCACGAGGCCCAGCGCCTCGCACTGCGGCACCAGCCGCTCCTGAAGCGGCTCGGCGCATGAGCGGGATGGGGATCGAGACGGGGGCCGGCGACCGGCCCGGGACCGGGGCACGGTTCCTCACCGTCGCCGAGGTCACGGAGATCGCCCGGATCGCGTTCACCGGGGACGGCGTTCCCGAGCTGCGGGCGCCCGGGCTCCTGGAGTCGGCCGTGCACCGGCCGCGGGCCCGTATGTACGGCGAGAGCGCGTACGCGGACCTGTACGAGCAGGCGGCCGTGCTGCTGCACGCGATCGCGTCGAACCATCCGTTCGTCGACGGGAACAAGCGGGCCGCGTGGCTCTCGGCGGCCGTCTTCCTCACCGTCAATGACGTCGACCTCGCCGACGTCGACCAGGACCGGGCATACGAGCTGGTCATCGCCGTCGCGGGCGGCGAACTCACGGACATTCAGGGCATCGCGGGGCGTTTGCGAGAGTTGTGAGGACTCTCTCAGGGAGGGACGGCACGGCCTCGTTCGTACGGGGTCGCGGCCGGCGCACCGGTAAGGTGGCCCGGTTGTCATATCTGGACGAGCGTCGAACCGGAGATCGTGACTACTACCACCGCCTCCTCCCACCACCTCTCTCCCGCCTTCCCCGGCCGCGCCCCCTGGGGCACCGCCAACAAGCTGCGAGCCTGGCAGCAGGGCGCGATGGAGAAGTACATCCAGGAGCAGCCTCGTGACTTCCTCGCGGTCGCCACGCCCGGCGCCGGCAAGACCACCTTCGCCCTGACCCTCGCGTCCTGGCTGCTGCACCACCACGTGGTGCAGCAGGTCACCGTCGTCGCGCCCACCGAGCATCTGAAGAAGCAGTGGGCGGCGGCCGCGGCGCGGATAGGGATCAAGCTCGATCCCGACTACAGCGCCGGACCGCTCAGCAAGGAGTACGACGGCATCGCCATCACGTACGCCGGCGTCGGCGTGCGGCCCATGCTCCACCGCAACCGCAGCGAACAGCGCAAGACCCTCGTCATCCTCGACGAGATCCACCACGCCGGAGACTCCAAGTCCTGGGGCGAGGCCTGCCTGGAGGCCTTCGAGCCCGCGACCCGCCGGCTCGCCCTCACCGGCACCCCCTTCCGCTCCGACACCAACCCGATCCCCTTCGTGACGTACGAGGAGGGGAACGACGGGATCCGGAGGTCGTCCGCGGACTACACGTACGGCTACGGCAACGCGCTCGGCGACGGGGTCGTCCGGCCGGTCATCTTCCTCTCCTACAGCGGCAACATGCGCTGGCGCACCAAGGCGGGCGACGAGATCGCCGCCCGGCTCGGCGAGCCGATGACGAAGGACGCGGTCTCCCAGGCCTGGCGCACCGCCCTCGACCCGCGCGGCGACTGGATGCCCAACGTGCTGCGGGCCGCCGACCAGCGGCTGACCGAGGTCAGGAAGTCGATACCGGACGCGGGCGGGCTGGTCATCGCCTCCGACCAGGACTCGGCCCGGGCGTACGCCAAGCTGATCCGGGAGATCACCGGCACCAAGGCCACCGTCGTCCTGTCCGACGACGCCGGGGCCTCCGGCCGGATCGACGAGTTCAGCGCGAACACCGACCGCTGGATGGTCGCGGTCCGGATGGTGTCGGAGGGCGTCGACGTGCCGCGGCTCGCGGTCGGCGTGTACGCGACGACGATCTCCACGCCGCTGTTCTTCGCGCAGGCCGTCGGCCGCTTCGTGCGATCGCGCAGGCGCGGCGAGACCGCGTCCGTGTTCCTTCCCACCATCCCGAGCCTGCTCGGCTTCGCCAGCGAGATGGAGGTCGAGCGCGACCACGTCCTCGACCGGCCGAAGAAGGAGGGCGAGGAGGACCCGTACGCCGAGTCCGAGAAGGAGATGGCGGAGGCCGAGAAGCAGCAGGACGAGGACACCGGCGAGCAGGACATGCTGCCCTTCGAGGCGCTGGAGTCCGACGCCGTCTTCGACCGGGTGCTCTACAACGCCGCCGAGTTCGGCATGCAGGCCCACCCGGGCAGCGAGGAGGAGCAGGACTACCTCGGCATTCCGGGTCTCCTGGAGCCCGACCAGGTGCAGCTGCTGCTCCAGAAGCGGCAGGCCCGGCAGATCGCGCACAGCCGCAAGAAGCCGGACAGCGAGGCCGACCTGCTGGAGCTTCCGGCGGAACGGCGTCCCGTCGTTTCGCACAAGGAGCTGCTCGAGCTCAGGAAACAGCTCAACACGATGGTCGGCGCGTACGTGCACCAGAGCGGCAAGCCGCACGGCGTGATCCACACCGAGCTGCGCCGGGTGTGCGGCGGGCCGCCGAGCGCCGAGGCGACCGCCGGGCAGATCCGCGAGCGGATCAAGAAGGTGCAGGAGTGGGCCACCCGCATGCGGTGACCTCGACCACGGCGAACGCCCCGAGACGGCACGGGGAGAGGCCCGTACGCATCCCGCGTACGAGCCTCTCCCCGTCGGCGGGGACCGGCCCCCACGGTCGGGCCCCGCGCACGTCCACGCTACGAGGGCGGGGCGGGCGATCTTGTCCGCCAAAGTCCCGCGTTCGGCCGACTTAGGTCCCGAACCGCCCGTATCAGGTCGCAGGCGCCCGGATTCTGGACGAGGTCTTCCGCTGAGCGGAGCAGGTCGCTACTGTCCCGGCTCAAGCAAACGCCCCGTGGCAGCGCCGCCGCGGAGCGCAGCCGGTGTACCCCGTCCTGCCGGCGGCCTCTGACGTGCGTCGCCGATGGGACCGGTGCCGCGGCTTTCGTCGGAGTCGTTGTCACTCACTCCGAAGGAGAGGGCGTCGTGACCGCGGAGACCTCCCAGACGCTCGACCGGGGACTTCGAGTCCTCAAACTGCTCGCCGACACCGACCACGGCCTGACCGTCACCGAGTTGTCCAACCGACTCGGTGTGAACAGGACCGTCGTCTACCGACTGCTCGCCACGCTCGAACAGCACGCCCTGGTCCGCCGTGACCTCGGCGGCCGTGCCCGGGTCGGCCTCGGCGTGCTCCGGCTCGGCCGGCAGGTCCACCCGCTGGTGCGGGAGGCCGCGCTGCCCGCGCTGCGCTCGCTGGCCGAGGACATAGGCGCGACCGCGCACCTGACCCTCGTGGACGGCGCGGAGGCCCTCGCCGTCGCCGTCGTCGAACCGACCTGGACCGACTACCACGTGGCCTACCGGGCCGGCTTCCGCCACCCGCTGGACCGCGGGGCGGCCGGCCGCGCGATCCTGGCCGCCCGCCAGGGCGAGCTCATCGAACCGGGCTTCACCCTCACCCACGGCGAACTGGAGGCCGGCGCGAGCGGCGCCGCCGCCCCGCTGGTGGGCGTGACCGGTATCGAGGGCAGCGTGGGCGTCGTCATGCTCGCGGACGCGGTGCCGGAACGAGTGGGCCCACGCGTGGTGGACGCGGCCCGCGAGGTCGCCGACGCGTTGCGCTAGGGCGCGCGGCAGCCGGGCTACGACGGTGCGGGCTCGGGCCTGCGGCCTGCAGGCCTCGACGGCCTCCGGCCGACGGGCCTGGGCGGCCTGCGGCCGGTGACGCCCGGGTGGCGCTCACGGGCCTGCGGCCGGTGACGGCCGGGCTGCGCTCGCGGAGGCGGCGCCGCTGTCGGCCTGCGGCCTGCGACGGCCCGCTTGCGCGGGCGGCGCGCGGCGCTCGCGGGTTTGTGGGCCAGCGACGGTGGGTTGCGCTGGGCGGCGGTGCGCTCTCGGCATGCGGCGCGCGGCGGCCGGAGTGTCGGCGGCGCGGGCTCGGGCCCGGGGCCGGTGATGGCCGGGTGCCGCTGGGCGGCGACGCCGCTTGCGGCCTGGGATCGCCCGCTTGCGCTGGCGGTGACTTCCACGGAGTGCGGCCGGTGATGGCCGGGCTGCGCTCGCGGAGGCACCGCTGTTGGTCTGCGGCCTGCGGTGGCCCGCTTGCGCGGGCGGCGCGGCCGCTCGCGGTCTGCGGCGGGCGAGGCCGCCTCGCATTCACTGCGCGCGGTCGGCGAGGCCGGGTGCCGCTCTCGGCCTGGGATCGGTGATGGCCGGTGGTATTGACGGCCGGGTGGCGCTCCTGGGCCTGGGGCCGGTGATGGCCGGGGCGGATGGCGGGCGCGGCGCGCATGGAGGCCGGGGAGTGCAGGGGTACGGGCCGGCGGCCGGCGGGTCTCGCGGCGTGCGGCCGACGATGGTCGGGTGCCGCTTGAGGCCTCCGGCGGTCGAGGCCGTGGCGGATCACGGTGCGCGGCTGGGTGCGAGCGTGCCGGCGATACGGGTCCGGGCCGGCGGGTCTCAGGGCGCCGGTCCGCAAGCACGGTGGTACGGGCTCGGGCCCGGGGCTGCGGTCGGCGATGGCCGGGTGGCGCTCAGGGGCCTGGGGCCGGTGACGGTCGGGGCGTATGGCGGCACGCGGCCGCTCGCTTGCCTCCCGGCGACGAAGGTCGCGGCGCGCGGTGGTCGGGGTGAGGTGGGGGCGATCCGGGGCCGTTTCGGGGGCTAGGGCTTGGTCCTGGGTGGGGTCGGTGGGTGGGGGTCTGTGAGGAGGGTTCCCAGGGACGTGCGCGCGTGGGTCACCGAGCGGCCCGTGCGGGTCGTGGTCAGCAGGCCCGCCGCTCGTAGGGCTGCCGCGTGGGCCGAGGCCGTGGCGTTGCTGACGCCCAGGGCGCGGGCCAGGGAGGTGGTGGTGTGGGGGGTGGTGAGGAGGCGGAGGAGGTCGGTGCGGGTGCGGCCGAGGACGGGGGGCAGGGGCTCGGGCGGGGGCGGGGTGTCGTGGCCGGGCGGGTGGCCGGGGTCCGCCGGGTAGGCGAGGACCACCGGGCGGCCGGGGAGGTCCTGGAGGAGCGGGCCCGCCGGGTGGTGGAAGGTCGGCAGCAGGACCAGGCCCCGGCCGGCGAGGCGGACGTCGCGGGCGGGCCGGCCCGGCCACTCCCAGACGCCCTCGTGGAGCCGCGTGCCCGGGGCCAGGGCGGTCAGGGCGGCGGCCACGCCGTGTTCGGCGACCGCCAGGGCGTGCCGGGCGAACTCCTCGCGGTGCAGGTCCTGCACCCGCGCCCAGACCGGGGCGAGGACCGTCTCGTACGCGGCCTGCTGGGCCCGCCGTACCGTCGCCCAGGACGTCTCCTCGCCCGCGTGCAGGCGCAGGATCCAGCGCGGCGCGGGCGCCGCCCCGTACACCCGTTCCAGCTCGGACCGGACGAAGTCCGGTTCCGTCGAGCGGATCCGT
Organism: Streptomyces sp. NPDC012769; assembly: GCF_042901205.1. Classification (NCBI taxonomy): domain Bacteria; kingdom Bacillati; phylum Actinomycetota; class Actinomycetes; order Kitasatosporales; family Streptomycetaceae; genus Streptomyces; species Streptomyces sp. NPDC012769. The sequence goes on from NZ_JBIBCP010000002.1 coordinate 90,995, forward strand.
TCGAACCCGTCGGCGAGGGTGTCGCCGAGGACGTCGAGGAAGTACGGGGCGCGGCCCGCCGGCACCAGGTCGGCGAGCGGCTCGGCGGCGGCCGGCAGGGCGCGCAGCACCCGGCCTCGCCAGCGGCCGAACAGCGGCGGTACGCCGCGGGGCGCGACGGCCGTCGTCAGGGCGGCGTGGAGCTCCGGGAGCGGCGAGGGCCGGGGCGTGAAGCGGACCCGGCCGAGATCGTCCGCCGTGAAGTGGATCCGCAGCACCCGCACGACTCCTCGCCCCTCGCCAGCCTTTCGGGCAGGCCCTGAACCTTCGCGCGGCCCCCCGCCCCGCCCCCAGGATGCCCGCTATGACTGCGAAACCCGCCCTCAGCCGCCGTACCCTCGCCCAAGGCGCCCTCCTCGCCGCCGCCGCCGCGCTGCTGCCCGGCCCGCTGCCCGCGCGCACCGCCCACGCCCGGCCGCCACTCCGTCGGCCGCCGCTCCGGCTGCCCGCGCCGACCGGACCGCACCCCGTGGGCCTGCGCACCGTCCACCTCACCGACCCCTCCCGTACCGACCCCTGGCAGGGCGGCGTGCGGGAGCTGATGCTCACCGTCCTCTACCCGGCCCGCGCCGTGGGCGGTTGTCCGCGCGCCCCGCAGCTCACCCCGGCCGAGGCCGCGGTCTTCGCCGACCTCGCGCCGCACGTCCGCCCGGGCCTTCCGGGGCCGGGGACGGTGGACTGGGGCGCCGTCCGCACCCACGGCCACATCGGCGCGCCCGCCCTGCCCGGGCGCCGTCCGGTGCTGCTGTACACCCCCGGCGGCGGGGACTCCCGCACCCTCGGCACCACCCTCGCCGAGGACCTGGCGAGCCACGGCAGGGTCGTCGTCCTCGTCGACCACCCCGGCGACGCCACCCAGGTGGAGCTCCCCACCGGCATGCGGACCACCGTCCTGCTCGGGCCGCCGGACCGGCGGACCTTCCGCACCATGATCGACACCAGGGTCGCGGACCTCCGCCTCGTCCTCGACCGGCTCGGCGACCTGCCCCTCGCCCCCGTCATGGACCGGCGCCGGATCGGTGTCCTCGGGCACTCGGCGGGCGGCACGGCCGCGGTGTACGCGGCGCATGCCGACCGCCGGATCGGCGCCGTGGCGAACCTGGAGGGCTATCTTGACCTGGCGCCCCTCGACGGCTTCGACCGGCCGCTGCTGCTCTTCCGCACCGACGGCTTCGACGGCGCCGCACGCATCGAGAGCTCCTGGGCCGGGCTGCCCGGCCACCGCGCCCTGCTCACCGGCGCGAACCACTGGGCGTTCACCGACTACGCGGCGCTCGTCCCGCGGCTCCAGGCCGCCGGACTGGTGACCGCAGCCGCCCGGGCGGCGCTCGTCGGCCCCGGCGACCCGGCCGCGGCGGTGGCCGCGGTACGGCGCCGGGTGGGCGGCTTCTTCGCCCACCACCTGCCGTAGCGGCGGGAGCGCGGCCACCACCCGCCAAAGCGGCGGGCGCGCGGCCGCCCAGTAGATTGGGTGCGTGTTCTCCCGCCTCGCCGGTCTCCCGCGCCCCCGTGCCCTCGCGCTCTGCGCCCTGCCCGTCGTCGCGCTGCTCGCCGTCGCCGGGCTCGCCCCGCTGCCGTACTCGATCGCACAGCCCGGCTCGACAGCGGACGTGCTCGGCGAGGACAAGGGCCGCGAGGTGATCACCGTCTCCGGCGTCCCGGTCCGCCCGACCGAGGGTCAGCTGCGGATGACCACGATCGTGGCGACCGGGCCGTCCGAGCCCATCGACTTCGGAGAGGTCGCCGACGCCTGGTTCCGCACCGACCGGGCGGTTCTGCCGAAATCCTCCGTCTATCCGTCGGGCAAGTCCGACGAGGAGATCGAGAAGCACAACCTGGGGCAGATGAAGGAGTCGCAGGACGCGGCGACGCTCGCCGCCCTCGGCTATCTGAAGCTGGACCCGAAGAAGGTGAAGGTCCGACTCCATCTGGCCGACATCGGCGGCCCCAGCGCCGGACTGCTGTTCTCGCTGGGCATCGTCGACAAGATCGCCGGGGACGGCGACGGCGGTGAGCTGACCGGCGGCCGGATCGTCGCCGGTACGGGCACGATCGAGCCGGACGGCACGGTCGGCGCCGTCGGCGGGGTGTCCCTGAAGACGCAGGCCGCCGCCCGTGACGGGGCCACCGTCTTCCTCGTGCCGAAGGCCGAGTGCTCCCAGGCGGAGGCGGAGCGGCCGAAGGGCCTGCGACTGGTCCCGGTGACCGCCCTCAGCGACGCCGTGTCGTCCCTTCGGGCCCTGGAGCAGGGGCAGGAGTCGAAGGTCCCGAGCTGCTAGGGGATTTCCCGGCCGTCGCCGAGCCGAGGGCCGGCTTCGCCGGGGCCGGGGCGTCCAGTTGGCGCCAGACCGGGAAGAGCAGCGGCGACAGGGTCGCCAGGAAGAACCCTCCGCCCACCGTGAGCAGCGCCGCCGTGAGTCCCGCGCTCTCGACCAGGAGACCGGCGGCCAGGCCGCCGAGCGGAGTGGTGAGCAGCACCGCGGCCGAGCTGGCGCCGCCGACGCGGCTGCGCAGCTCCTCGGGCACCACCTCGTAGAAGACGGTGGTGAGGATCGGGTTGAGCACCCCGGCGCCGAGCCCACCGAGCGCCGCCGCCACGACCATCGGCGGGACGGTGTCGGTGAAGGCGGCGGTGATGATGGGCAGGCCGGTTATCAGGAAACCGGCGGTGAAGACCGGGCGGCGCGGGAAGCGGTGGCCTGCCGCGCCGTAGAGCAGCGCGCCGGCGAGGGCGCTGCCGCCGAAGACGGCGACCAGCAGGCCCTGCGCGGCCGCGCCGCCGAGCTCCTCGCGGGCGTGGATCGGCAGCAGTACCGCGCTCCAGCTCAGGGCGAGCCCGTTGGTGACCATGACCATGAGGTCGACGGCGAGCAGCAGCCGGGTGCGCAGCAGGAAGGAATAGCCCTCGCGCAGGTCGGCGCGGTAGGCGATGAGGCTCAACGGCGGTGCTTCGAGAGGGGGTTCGGCCGCGGGTATGCCGCGCAGGGTGGTGAGGACGAGCAGCGCGGAGGCCAGGAAGGTGGCGGCGTCCACGTACAGCACGGTGTCGGCGCCCACCAGCGCCACCAGCAGGCCGCCGACGGCCGCGCCGGTCATCCGGGCACCGCGCGAGACGGCGTCGTAGAGGCTCGCGGCGCGGGAGAGCGGGGTGCCGGCGCGCTCGGCGAGGTCGGGGACGAGGACATGGCGTGCGGTCTCGCCGGGCGCGTGGAACAGGCCGGTGACGGCCATGAGCGCGCAGAGCATCCAGAACTGCAGGATCCCTGCCCGGTTGAGCAGGGGGATCGCGACGAGCGCCAGGGCGCAGACGAGGTCGGAGGCGACGGAGACCCGGCGCCGGCCGATCCGGTCGATGACGGGGCCGCCGGCGAGGGCCGAGACGACGACGGGCGCGGCGGCGCAGAAGGCGACGAGGCCGGCCTTGCCGGGGCTTCCGGTGGTCTCCAGGGCGAACCACGGCACGCCGATGAGGGTGAGTGAATTGCCGCTGATCGAGATGGCGTTGGCGGCGAGTACGCCGGCCAGTGGCGTGCGTGAGCGCACGGTGGTCCCCCCGGGTTGCTGTTGCTGTTGCAGTGGCGGTCAGGCGGCGGCGTGGGCGGTGCGGGGGCCGGGCGCGGCGAGCCGGAGACCGAACTCGACGAGAGTCCAGCCCAGTTGGACGCGGAGCGGGGTGGCGGAAGCGGCGGTGGCCGCGGCGTGGTGGAGCTCGGCGGCGGTCAGGGCGTGCAGCGTGAGATGGATGTCGGGATGCATGGACGGGGCCCTTCCGGTCGGATCCGTACGGAGGTCGGTCAGTTCGCGCCGTGCTGCGGGAAGGCGTGCAGGTGCATCCGCACCCGCTGGACGCCGGGGGCGTCGCGGTCCTCGCTCGCGTGGTACTCGCCGATCAGGGCGTGTATCCGCTCGTTGAGCTCGCGCTGCCGCTCGGGCGGCAGGTGCAGGGTGAAGTCGCTGATGTCCGAGGCGCCGTTCCACGTGTCGATCCACTGGTGGCGGGTGCCGAGGTAGGTGTTGAGCTCCTGGGTGTGGATGTTCGCGATCTCGTAGAGGAAGACCTCGACCGCGCCCTGCACCTCGGGGTCCGGGTTGCCGTGCAGCGACTCGTCGATGGCGGTGCCCTGCTGGGCGGCCTTCCACCAGCGCTCCCGGCCCTTGCCGCGCTCCGGGTCGTCCTCGACGAAGCCGTGGGCGGCGAGCTGGCGCAGGTGGTAGCTGGTGGCGCCGCTGGACTCGCCCAGCCGCTCGGCGAGTCGGGAGGCCGTGGCGGGGCCGTGGTGGCGCAGTGCGCGCAGCAGCTGGATGCGCAGGGGGTGGGCGAGGCCGCGCAGGGAGCGGGGGTCGAGCACGCGGGGCGGGGGCGGTGCGGTGCGGGCGTCGCCGGACTCCGCCTCGGACGTCGGCTCCGTCTCGTACGTCGGCTCGGACGTCGGCTCCGTCTCGTACGTTGGCTCGGACGTCGGCTTTAGCTGGGACTTCGGCTTCGGCTCGGACGTCGGCTTCGGCTCGGGCTCAGGCTCGTGCTTCTCGGACATGACTCCACCGTAGAGTTGCAAAGGACTCTCTGCAAGGGTTTTTTGCAGAGAGTCCTTTGCAACTCGCGACGCGCTTCGCCCCGGGCCCTCAGCCCTCCCTGATGAAGCCCTCCTCGATCAGCCACTCCTTCGCCACCTCGTGCGGATCGCGGCCCTCCACGTCGACCCGCGCGTTGAGCTCCTGGGCCACCGCCGTCGTCAGCTTCGCCGTCACCGGCCCGAGCAGGTCCGCGATCGCCGGGTACTTCGCGTACGTCGCCGCGTTCAGCTCCGGTGCCGCGTTGTAGTTGGGGAAGAAGTGCCGGTCGTCGTCCAGGACCGTCAGGTCCATCGCCCTGATCCGCCCGTCGGTCGTGTACACCTCGCCCAGCAGGCAGGAGTCGGACTGCGAGACCTGGGTGTAGATGATCCCGGCGTCCATCTTCCGTACGTTCGCGGCCGGCAGGCTCATCCCGTACGCCTTCTGCATCCCCGGCAGCCCGTCGTCGCGCGAGGCGAACTCGTTCTCCACGCACACCGTCACCGCCGACGGGTCCCGCTTCGCGAGCGCCGCCACGTCCGAGAGGGTCTTCAGCCGGTACCTCTCGTTGTTCTTCCGGCTGATCGCGAGGGCGTACGTGTTGTCCAGCGAGGCCTGCGGCAGCCACACCACCCCGTTCTTCCGGTCCGCCTCGCGCACCGCCTCCCACTGCGCCACGGGGTCGGCGATCGGCTCGGCGTGGCCCAGGTACGTGATCCAGGCCGTGCCCGTGTACTCGTACATGGCGTCGGCGTCGCCCTTCACGATCGCCTCGCGCGTGCTGATCGAGCCGGCCAGGTTCGTCCGGTCAAGGACCTCCGCGCCCGCCGCCCTGAACACCAGGCCCACCATCTGGCCCAGGACGATGTTCTCGGTGAAGGTCTTGGACGTGACCGTGAGCGAGGCGCCCTTCAGCGGCTGCCCCCGGCCCACCGAACCCGGCACGACGTCGTCCACCATCGGCGAGCCGCTCTTCAGCCCGCACCCGGACAGCGCCGGCGCCAGCGCCAGCGCCAGAACCACCGCCAGTGCCGGAGGCAGGGCCGCCGACCACCGCCGTACCGCCCGGCGCATCACGCGCCCACCCCCAGGCCGCGCGGCGTCAGAGCCACCTCCGCCAGCGAGGCCAGCCAGTCCACGAGCAGCGCCAGCGCCACCGTGAGCACGGAGCCGAGGACCAGGACCGCCATGCGCTGGGTCTGGATGCCCGAGGTGATCAGGTCGCCGAGTCCGCCGCCCCCGCCGAAGGTCGCGAGCGTCGCCGTGCCCACGTTCAGCACGAGGGCCGTGCGCACCCCGGCGAGGATCAGCGGCACGGCCAGCGGCAGTTCGACCCTGGTGAGCGTGCCGAACGCGGACATCCCGATGCCCCGGGAGGCCTCCACCAGCTGGGGGTCGATCGCCCGCAGACCGGCCACCGTGTTGGAGAGCACCGGGAGCACCGCGTAGATCACCATGCCGACGATCGCCGTCGACGGGCCGATGCCCAGCCAGATCACCAACAGCGCCAGCAGGCCGATCGCCGGGGTGGCCTGCCCGATGTTGGCGATCGCCGTGAAGAGGGGAGCCGCCCGGTCCAGACCGCGCCGGGTGAGCGCGATGCCCAGCGGGACGGCGATGACCAGCACCCAGAAGGTGGAGATCGCCGTCAGCTTCACGTGCTGCCACAGCCGCAGCTGCACATTGCCGCCCGCCAGGGCGTTGCGGGCGATCGAGTCGAGGTCCGCGTTGGTGATCCACAGGAAGGTCGCGAGCAGCACCACCGCCACGAACGCCGGCAGCGGGACCAGCTTGCGCCAGGTGATCCGGCGCCGGGCCGCGGTCGGCGGGGGAGGAGGCTCGTCCTCGACGACGGCCGCGTGCCCCTCGTCCAGGAAGGTGTGCCCCCGGACCTCGTGCTCGCCCGCCGGGCGGTCCTCCGTGTCGCTCACGCGCCGCCCTCCAGCTCCTGCTCCGTCTGGTGGGCGCGCAGTTCCTCCAGCTCGTGCTGGTGCTCGACGGCCGCGAGCCGGTCGGCCTGGAGGAGCTCGTGGACCGAGTTCATCAGGGTCTCCATGTCGACCACGCCGATGTACTCGCCGCGCCGCCCCGTCACCGCGACCCGCCCGCCGCTGTCGATCAGCACCGCCTCCAGGGCGTCGTGCAGGGTCGCGTCCCGGGTCACCGTGTCGTGCACGAGGGTGCCCGCCCGGGCCAGCGAACCCTTGGCCCGCATCAGGTCCCCGCGCCGCAGCCACTTGTAGGGCCGGCCGCGCCGGTCCAGCATCAGCAGCTCGTTGTGGGGGCCCTTGCGCAGCGTGTTGAAGATCGACTGGAGCGGGTCGTCGACCGTCACCGTCGGGAAGTCGGCGACCCCCACGTCCCGCACCCGGGTCAGGTTGAGCCGCTTCAGCGCCGCGCCCGCGCCGACGAAACCGGAGACGAAGTCGTCGGTCGGGTTGGTGAGGATCGCCTCCGGGGTGTCGAACTGGGCGATGTGCGAGCGCTCGCGCAGCACCGCGATCCGGTCGCCGAGCTTGATGGCCTCGTCGAAGTCATGGGTGACGAACACGATCGTCTTGTGCAGCTCGTGCTGGAGCCGGATCAGCTCGTCCTGGAGGTGGTCGCGGGTGATCGGGTCGACCGCGCCGAACGGCTCGTCCATGAGCAGCACCGGCGGATCCGCGGCGAGCGCCCGGGCCACGCCGACCCGCTGCTGCTGGCCGCCGGACAGCTGGCGCGGATAGCGGCCGTGGAACTCGCGCGGGTCGAGCCCGACCAGGTCCAGCATCTCCTCGACCCGGTCCTTCACCCGGGACTTCGACCAGCCGACCATCTTCGGTACGAGGGCGATGTTCTCGGCCACCGTCATGTGCGGGAAGAGGCCGGAGGACTGGATGGCGTAACCGACCTTGCGGCGCAGCTTCACCGGGTCGATGTTCGTGACGTCCTCGTCGCCGATGCGGATCCGGCCGCTGGTCGGCTCGATCAGCCGGTTGATCATCTTCAGGGTGGTGGACTTCCCGCAGCCGGACGGGCCGACGAAGATCACCGTCTCGCCCGCCCTGATCTCCATGCTCACGTTGTCGACGGCAGGGTGCGGATTGCCGGGGTAGCGCTTGGTGAGGTCCTCCAGCTCGATGGAGGCGCCGGAGGTCGTCGGGCGGGCGGTGTCAGACACGGATCCCCCTCGGAACGGTCAGCCGGCCGAGCAGTACGTACGCCCCGTCGAAGAGCAGCGCGAGGATCACGATCCCGAGCGTGCCGGCGAGCACCTGGTTGATCGCGTTGGCGCTGCCCAGGGAGGCGATGCCGCGGAAGATCTCGTTGCCGAGGCCCGGCCCCGAGGCGTACGCGGCGACCGCGGCGATCCCCATCAGCATCTGGGTCGACACCCGGATGCCGGTCAGGATCGGCGGCCAGGCCAGCGGCAGCTCGACCCGCAGCAGCCGGGCCGCCCGGGACATGCCGATGCCCCTGGCCGCGTCCACCAGGCTCGGGTCCACCCCGCGCAGCCCCACGATCGCGTTGCGGACCACCGGGAGCAGTCCGTACAGGGTCAGGGTGATGACGGTGGGCGGCACGCCCAGGCCGACGAGCGGGATGAGCAGGCCGATCGCGGCGAGGGAGGGGATGGTGAGCAGGGTGGCCGTGGACATGATCGCCACGTTTCCCGCCCATGGGCTGCGGTAGCTGAGCACACTGATCAGCACCCCGACCGCGGTGGCGATCACCATGCACTGGAAGACGGCGCTGACGTGCTGGAAGGCGTCGGTGAGCAGCTGCTGGTGGCGACTGACCAGATAGTCCCAGAAGCTCACGCGCGTCCCTCCGCAAGGGCCCGAGGGCACCGGGCCCGAGGGTTACCGCGGCGGGTCCCGGTCCTCCGCGGCCTGTTCCACCAGCGGGATGATCCGCAGGGGGACCGGGTTCTCCATGACGATCGCCGTGGAGGCCCGGACGATGCCATCAAAACCGACGACGCGGTCGATCACCCGCTGGAGATCGGCGTTGGACCGGGCCACCAGCCGGCACAGCATGTCCCCGTGACCGGTGGTGGTGTGCAGCTCCAGGACTTCCGGCACGGTCGCCAAGTGCCCTCGCACGTCGGCGCCTTGGCCCTGCTTGATCTCCAGGGTGGCGAAGGCGGTGACCGGGTAGCCGAGGGCCGCCGGGTCGACCTGGGGGCCGAATCCGCGGATGACTCCGTTCGACTGAAGCCGGTCGAGCCGCGCCTGGACCGTGCCGCGCGCCACGCCGAGGCGCCGCGAGGCCTCCAGGACCCCGATCCGCGGCTCCTCGGCGAGGAGCACGATCAGCCGGCCGTCCAGATGATCGATCGCCACGGCGGCCTCCCGGTGGTCATGATGTACAAGTCGCACGCCCATACTGGCGGGTCGCTGTGCACATTGACCAGTGAAACAACAAACTATTGCGCACCCTGCCGCCCGGGGTGACGCTGCTCCCATGACTGAGACCATGGATCACACCCCGACCACCGCGCGTGAGGCCGATCCCTTCCCGGTGAAGGGAATGGACGCGGTCGTCTTCGCCGTCGGCAACGCCAAGCAGGCCGCGCACTACTACTCCACGGCCTTCGGCATGAAGCTGGTCGCCTACTCCGGACCGGAGAACGGCAGCCGCGAGACCGCCAACTACGTCCTCACCAACGGCGCCGCCCGCTTCGTGTTCACCTCCGTCATCAAGGCCACCAGCGACTGGGGCCGCTTCATCGACGAGCACGTCGCCGCGCACGGCGACGGCGTCATCGACCTGGCGATCGAGGTCCCGGACGCGCGCGCCGCCTACGCCCACGCCGTCGAGCAGGGCGCCACCGGCCTCGTCGAGCCGTACGAGCTCAAGGACGAGCACGGCACCGTCGTCCTCGCCGCCATCGCCACGTACGGCAAGACCCGTCACACCCTGGTCGACCGCTCCGGCTACGACGGCCCGTACCTGCCCGGCTACGTCGCCGCCAAGCCGATCGTCGAGCCGCCGGCCAAGCGCACCTTCCAGGCCATCGACCACTGCGTCGGCAACGTCGAGCTCGGCAGGATGAACGAGTGGGTGGCCTTCTACAACAAGGTCATGGGCTTCACGAACATGAAGGAGTTCGTGGGCGACGACATCGCGACCGAGTACTCGGCGCTGATGTCCAAGGTCGTCGCCGACGGCACCAAGAAGGTGAAGTTCCCGATCAACGAGCCGGCGATCGCGAAGAAGAAGTCGCAGATCGACGAGTACCTCGAGTTCTACGGCGGTCCGGGCGTCCAGCACATCGCCCTCGCCACGAACGACATCGTCGCCACCGTGCGGGCGATGCGGGCCGCGGGCGTCGAGTTCCTGTCCGTCCCTGACGCGTACTACGACACCCTCGGCGAGTGGGTCGGCGACACCCGTGTGCCGATCGACGAGCTGCGCGAGCTGAAGATCCTCGCGGACCGCGACGAGGACGGCTACCTGCTGCAGATCTTCACCAAGCCGGTGCAGGACCGTCCGACGGTCTTCTTCGAGATGATCGAGCGCCACGGGTCGATGGGCTTCGGGAAGGGCAACTTCAAGGCGCTCTTCGAGGCGATCGAGCGCGAGCAGGAAAAGCGCGGCAACCTCTAGCCGCCCTCCTGCCACCGGGGCCCGGCCCGGGAGCCACCCTCCCGAACCGGGCCCTCGCCACGCCCCGCATCCGGGCGGGCGGGCTCAGCACCAGCAGGGCCGCAGGCCCGCACGGGCGGCGCGCTACGCCACCGCCGCCGGCTTCGTCGGCTTCGCGGGTTCCCGTCGCACGTCCGGGGGCAGTACGTCCGGCGGGTCGCCCAGGACCGCCAGCGCCTCCTTCGCCCGTGGCGCGAGGAGGGGCGAGAAGTGGGGGTTGGTCCGCAAGGCCTCCGCGAGGTGGCGGCGGGCCGGGCCGGAGGTGCCGAGGGCGCGCTCGATCTCGCCGCGGTGGTAGGCGAAGAGCGCGCTGCGCAGCCCCTCGTCCGTCGCCCGCTTCGCGTACTCCAGCGCCTCCTCCGACTCGCCCGCCCGGTGCAGCGCCCACCCCAGCGCGTCCGCCACCCGCACCGAACGGTGCCCCCGCGCCCACTCCGCGCGCAGCCGCTTCACCGCCTCCGCCGGGTCGCCGTGCTCCGCCTCCAGCAGGCCGAGAACCGCCTCCGCCCCCGGCCACCCGCCGGTGCGCGCCCGCTCGTACAGCGCCTGCGCCTCCGCGTCCCGGTCCAGCGCCTCGTACAGCTCGCCCGCCTCCACGAAGTACTCCGGCAGCGGCAACCGCTCCAGCGCCGCCCGCCAGTCGCGGACCGCCTCCGCCGTCCGGCCGAGCGCCGCGAACGCCCGCGCCCGGCCCGCCAGCGACGGGCCGTGATCCCGTACGAGCCCCAGCGCCGTCCCGTACTGCGCCAGTGCCTCCGCCGGCTCGCCCCGCTCCCACGCCAGGTCACCGAGCCGGGACAGCGCCGCCGCCTTCTCCGTCGGCGTCCGCGCGAGCGCCACCGCGTCCAGGGCCGCCGCGCCCGCGTCCTCGCGCCAGCCGCGGTCCCGGTACGCCTGCGCCGAGCGGGCACTGACCACCGCACCCGAGTGCAGCTCGGCCAGCGTCTCCGTCGCCTTCTGCGCCGCCTTGTAGTCGCCCAGACCGTTGTACGCGTCGATCAGCACCGGGTACGCCGACCACCGCTTCGGGTTCGCCCGGCGCACCTGCTCGCCCCACTCCTTCGCCGACTTCCAGTCACCGCGGGCGTTCGCCAGGGCCGCCATCCCCAGCTGCGCGTCCAGGTTCCCGCGCCCGGCCGGCCGCACCGCGAGCGAACGCCTCAGGGCGCTCTCCGCCCGCGGCAGGTCCGCCGCGTCCGCGCGCCGCAGCCCCCGCTCCGTATAGGCGGCACCGAGCACCGCCCATGACGCCTCGTCACCGGGATGGGCCCGCAGCCACTTCTCCCGGTCCGCGATCAGCGCGGCCAGATCCGGCAGGGCCGCCTGCGCCCCCGCGTTCGCCGCGTCCGCCGCCCGCTCGACGGGACCGGGCGCGGGCGGCGGCGTCCGGCCGACCAGCTCGGGCACGTACAGCAGCGCCGTCGCCGCGAGCACCGCGCCCACGCCGCAGGCGAGGACCGTCCTCGACACGTTCTCGGTCTTCATGGCGCTCACTGTGCGCCCGAGCGCGGCTGTACGAAGAGCACACGAGCGCCCGCTCCGGCGGGTTCACACCGATGGCCCCGGGTGCCACGCTGGACGCATGGACGATCTTCAGCAGAGCGATCCTCGAACCGACCTCCCGGCGCGGCTCCACCGGGCCCTCGCCGCCGGACTGCCCGCCGAGGCCCTGCTCACCGACCCGGACGTCACGGCTTCCTACGCCCACGACATGGCGAGCTTCTGCACGGCCGGCACCCCCGCGGCCGTCGTGCTCCCGCGCACCGTCGAACAGGTGCGGCACGTCATGCGCACCGCGACCGAGCTGCGCGTCCCGGTCGTCCCGCAGGGCGCCCGCACCGGACTCTCCGGCGCCGCCAACGCCTCCGACGGCTGCATCGTCCTGTCCCTGGTCAAGATGGACCGCATCCTGGAGATCGACCCGGTCGACCGGATCGCCGTCGTCGAACCGGGCGTGATCAACGCCGTGCTGTCCCGGGCCGTCGCCGAACACGGTCTCTATTACCCGCCGGACCCCTCCAGCTGGGAGATGTGCACCATCGGCGGCAACATCGGCACCGCCTCCGGCGGCCTGTGCTGCGTGAAGTACGGGGTCACCGCCGAGTACGTGCTCGGTCTGGACGTCGTCCTCGCCGACGGCCGGCTGCTCAGGACCGGCCGGCGCACCGCCAAGGGCGTCGCCGGGTACGACCTGACCCGCCTCTTCGTCGGTTCCGAGGGCACCCTCGGCATCGTCGTCGGGGCCGTGCTCGCGCTCCGGCCGCGGCCGCCCGTCCAGCTCGCGCTCGCGGCCGAGTTCCCCACCGCCGAGGCCGCCTGCGAGGCCGTCTGCGCCGTCATGGAGCGCGGCCACACCCCGTCCCTGCTCGAACTCATGGACGGCACCACCGTCCGGGCCGTCAACAAGCTGGCCCACATGGGGCTGCCCGACACCACCGAGGCGCTGCTGCTGTGCGCCTTCGACACCCCCGACCCGGCCGCCGACCTGGCCGCGGTGGGCGAGCTGTGCCGGGCCGCGGGCGCCACCGAGGTCGTACCGGCCGAGGACGCCGCCGAGTCCGAACTGCTCCTCCAGGCGCGCCGGCTCTCGCTCACCGCCCTGGAGACCATCAAGACCGCGACGATGATCGACGACGTGTGCGTTCCGCGCACCCGGCTGGCCGCGATGCTCTCGGGCACGGCGGCGATCGCCGAGAAGTACCGGCTGACCATCGGGGTCTGCGCGCACGCGGGGGACGGCAACACCCATCCCGTCGTCTGCTTCGACCACGCCGACGAGGACGAGTCGCGGCGGGCCCGGGAGTCCTTCGACGAGATCATGGCGCTCGGACTCGAACTCGGCGGCACGATCACCGGTGAGCACGGGGTGGGCGTCCTGAAGAAGGAGTGGCTGGCGAGGGAGCTGGGGCCGGTGGGCGTGGAGCTGCAGCGCGGCATCAAGGCGACCTTCGACCCGCTGGGCCTGCTGAACCCGGGCAAGCTCTTCTGACCCGTGCCCTCGCGGGCGGCGGGACCGGCCCCGGCTCACAGCTCGCCTTCGGTGGACTCGTCCGACGGCCACGGGTCGTTCAGCCACAGCTCGTCCGGCACGACCGTCGTGGCCAGGAGCTCGGCGAGCCCCTCGTCGATGCCGAGCTGCTCGGTCTCGGTGCCCGGCGGCACCGCGCGCAGGGTCCGCTCCAGCCAGGCGGACACCTGCGCGGACGGCGCCTCCAGGAGGGCGTCGCCGTCGGGGGAGGAGAGGGCCATCAGGATGACGTTGCGGCCGTCGACCTTCGTCGGCCAGATGCGGACGTCACCGTGGCCGCAGGGCCGGAAGACGCCCTCGACGAGCAGCTCGCGGGCGAAGGTCCAGTTGACGGGGTGCTCGGAGCCGATGTGGAAGGTGATGTGGACGGCGTACGGATCGTCCACCCGGTAGGCGAGGCGTGCCGGGACCGGGATCGAGCGCTCCGGGGAGAGGACGAGCTTCAGTTCCAGCTCGCGCTCGACGACGTTGTTCTCGGTGTTCTGCATGGTCCTGTCTCCCTGTGCGGCGGGGGCCCTCGGGCGGGCCTTCACGGGGAGAGAGCGGGGTCGGGCGGATCCATTACGCGACTTCGGGAAAGTTTTCCGAGGAATTTTTTGTCTGGGCCCGAGAATCACACTGTGTGACGAAAAGGGGGAGCTGTCCCTCGAAGGCGGCCTTTCTGGTGGGCTCCTTCTCCGTGCGGCGGCGTTCTTCGTTACTGTCCTCCTTGGGCTCGGCGCGGTCGGTGCGGACCGCGCGGGGCCCTGGCGGATCAAAGACGTTGTGACTGAACGGAGTCGGGGCAGTGGCTACTCCTCCTGGAGGCGGCGGAGAGGTACCGCAGGCGGGGTACTACCCGGACCCGTCCATTCCCGGGTACATCCGGTACTGGAACGGCGGTGCGTGGGTCCCCGGTACGAGTCGCCCGGCCCCCAAGGAGGGCGAGGCGCTCCCGGCCCCGCCGGTCGCCGTCGCCCCCCAGCTGGCCCCGAGCCCGGCCCCCGCGCCCTCGCTCCCGGCCGTCCCCGCGGTCGAGGAGACGGGTCCCGTCTTCTTCGACGAGGACCCGGCCCCCGCGGCCGCCGCCCCGCAGGAACCCGCCTCCGCCTGGCAGGCGACCACGGACCGCCAGACCGGTTTCGGCGGCGAGCGCGACCAGAAGGTCTCCTGGGGCGGCACGCCCGACCCGCGTGCCGCCTGGCCGGCGCCGGACCCGGCCGCCGCCCCGGCGGACGGCTCCGGGACCGCGACTCCGGAACGACCGGTGTCCGCGGAGGCTTCTTCCGGCGGCGTCTCCGGCGGCGGCGCCTCCGGAAGCGTCACCGCCGCGACCGACGCCGCCGCCAACCGGGCCGCCGCTCTGCCCGCGCAGAGCCCCGCGCCCGCCGAGCCCTCCAGCGCCACGGGCGCGCCCGCCCCCGTACAGGCGAACGCCGCCCCGGCGGCCCCCGCGTGGCCCGCGGCCGGTGGACAGGCCGAGGCGCCCGCGGCTGTGCCCGGCCGACAGCCCGTCGGCCCCGCCGGCCCCGGCGGCTCCGCCCGGCTGGGCGGCATGCCCGTCAACCCGGCACCCGCCGCGGCCTCCTGGTCCCCGCAGGCCCCGGCCGCCCCCGTGCCGGCCCAGCCGCAGCCCGTACCCGTGCAGACTCCCGTCCAGACTCCGGCCCCGGCCCCCGTCCCGCCGCAGCCCGCACCCGCCCCGGCCCCCGGCCTCGCGCCCAGCCCCGCCTCGCAGGACGTCGCCCAGCCCGTGCTGCCCTGGAAGCCGGTGGCCGAGGACCCGTTCCTGTCGGCGGCGCGGGCGCAGGCGTCGGCGCGACCGGCCGGGATGGGGCGGCGGCTGCTGGCGCGGCTCGTCGACACGCTCGTGCTCGGCGCGGCGGTCGGCGGGGTCTCGTACCCCTTCGTCAGCGCCGCCCTCACCCACATCAACGACAAGATCGAGGCCGCCAAGCAGTCCGGCGTCACCGTCCAGGTGTGGCTGATCGACTCGACGACCTCCGTGCAGTTCGGGATCGCCCTCGCCGCCTTCCTCGTGCTCGGCGTGCTCTACGAGGCGCTGCCCACCGCCCGGTGGGGCCGGACGCTCGGCAAGAAGCTGTGCGGGATCGAGGTGCGGGACATCGAGGCGCACGAGCCGCCGACCTTCGGCGCCGCGCTGCGCCGCTGGCTGGTCTACAGCGTGCTCGGGCTGCTCGCCGTCGGCGTGGTCAACGTGCTGTGGTGTCTGGTCGACCGGCCCTGGAGGCAGTGCTGGCACGACAAGGCGGCCCGCACCTTCGTCGCTCGATAGGGCCCGTCCCGGTCCGTCCGGTGGGGGCGTCCCCCGAACGGGGGGCGATTCCTTGCGGGGCCCCGTGCCGCGGGGTGCACTGCCCCCATGAGCAACGATCAGCCGCCGCCGCCCCCGGGTCAGCCGCCCGAAGACGACCCGTTCCGCAAGAGGCCCCCCGAGCCGGGAGGTCCCCCGCCCTCGGGCGGGCCGCCTCCGGGAGGCCCGGCCTCCCAAGGGCCGTACGGTTCGCCGTACGACAACAACATGCCGCCCCCGCCGCCGCCCTACGGCGGTTACGGAGGGGGTTACGGCGGCGCCGATCCGCTCGCCGGGATGCCGCCGCTCGCCGAGTCGGGGCGGCGGATCGTCGCCAGGATCATCGACTGGCTGATCATCGCCATCCCGCTCGCGATCATCGGCATCCCGTTCAAGGTGTACGAACGGGCCGGGGACGACAACGACTTCGGCGACACGGTCAACAGCCTCAACGGCGGCGGCCAGCTGATCTTCCAGCTGATCACGATCGTCGCGTACGTCGCCTACGACACCGTCATGACCGCCAAGAACGGTCAGACCCTCGGCAAGAAGCTGATGAAGCTGCGGGTCGCCATGCTCAACGACGGCTCCACGCCGTCGATGAACGCCTCGCTCATCCGCGCCATCGTGCTCTGGCTGCCCGCGCTGATCTGCTGCGCCTGTCTGTGGCCGCTGCTCCTGCTGATCCTGATCCTGGTGGACAAGCCGTACAAGCAGGGCCTTCACGACAAGGCCGCCAAGACCGTGGTGGTCTCCGTGCCCCAGTGACGGACCCTCGGTGACGACCCAGGAACCGAGGCGGTCTACGAACCGATCCGGGTGTCGGCCCCCGCCCCCACGGGCGCGGCCGGCACCCGGATCTCGTTGTTCCCGGAGTCCGGTGAGGCCGCGGCGGCCGAGGTCTTGACGTCGCCCGCCCGGACCGGCATCGTCACCGCCACCAGCACACCGAGCATCAGGCCCGCGGCGCAGATCGCCGCGATGCCGAGCGTCGTGGTGGTGCCGGAGAGCAGCAGCAGGGCCATGGTCGAGAGCACGACCGTGGCCGAACCGTAGGCGATGTGTGCGGCGTTCGGTCGCTGCATGGCGGATACCGTCCCTCGGGCGCGTGGCGATGGCGACTCTACGACGGTGGATGCCCGGGGGGAACCGGCGGTAAGCGTGACCTTACCCACGGCTCCGGTGCACGGGGGGCGCAGGGGCGCACGACCGCGTCGGTCGAGGCCCGGAAGTTCGTTCTCTGTTCGACTATCGGAAATCCACTCCTGCATAGTGCAGTTGGTCTGTCCAAGTCAAGATCTGTCTTTTCTGCTTCAACTCCGGTCGAATGTCGTCACTTGTGACGCGCGAACCCGCCGAGCGGACACCCCACCACCGGTCCGCGGCGAGGAGCGCCGGGGAGGACAGATCCAAGTGACCATCAGACGACGGGCCATCAGAGCGTCCGCGGTCGTCGTGGCGCTCGCGGCCACCGCCGCCACCGCTTCGACCTTCAGCACCGCGTGGGCGGACGACCACTCGGGCGCACCCGCGAGTGCGCCGCGGGCCGTGGACAAGCTCACGGTCGACCACGACCTCGAGGGACCGTTCAGCAAGCAGCAGGAGCAGCAGCGCAAGGCCGCCATCGAGCAGGTGCTCAGCGGCGAGACCAAGGTCGAGCGCCGCAACGGCTCCCAGGTCGTCAAGCTCGACAGCAAGAAGTACGTCGAGCTCGGCCGCGAGAAGACCGACAAGATCTTCACCATCCTCGTCGAGTTCGGCGACCAGGTCGACACCACGACCCTGGTCGACCGCAAGGACGACGACACCGACGAGCTGAAGCCGAAGTTCGGCGGCACGCCCGGCCCGCTGCACAACCAGATAGCCGAGCCGGACCGCTCGAAGGACAACTCGACGGCCTGGCAGGCGGACTACGACCAGCAGCACTTCCAGGACCTCTACTTCGGCACCGGCAAGGACGCCTTCGGCCGGCCGAAGCAGTCCCTGAAGACCTACTACGAGAAGACCTCCTCCGGCCGCTACTCGGTCGACGGCCAGGTCTCCGACTGGGTCAAGCTGCCGTACAACGAGGCCCGCTACGGCTCCAACTACTGCGGCCAGTCCAACTGCGCCAACGTGTGGGACACGGTCCGCGACGGCGTCACCGCCTGGGTCGCCGACCAGAAGGCCAAGGGCAAGTCGGACGCCGAGATCAAGTCCACGCTGGCCCAGTACGACCTGTGGGACCGCTACGACTTCGACGCCGACGGCAACTTCAACGAGCCCGACGGCTACATCGACCACTTCCAGCTCGTGCACGCGGGCGAGGACGAGTCGGCCGGCGGCGGCGCCCAGGGCGGCGACGCCCTGTGGGCCCACCGCTGGTACGCGTACGGCACCAACGCCGGCAAGACCGGCCCCGCGAACAACAAGGCCGGCGGCACCCAGATCGGCGACACCGGCATCTGGGTCGGCGACTACACCGTGCAGCCGGAGAACGGCGGCCTCGGCGTCTTCGCGCACGAGTACGGCCACGACCTCGGTCTGCCGGACCACTACGACACCGCCGGCGGCGAGAACTCGACCGGTTTCTGGACGCTGATGTCGTCCGGCTCCTGGCTGGGCACCGGCAAGGACGCCATCGGCGACCTGCCCGGCGACATGACCGCCTGGGACAAGCTCCAGCTCGGCTGGCTCAACTACGCCAAGGTCAACGACTGGCAGCGCGGGACGAAGACCACCCACAAGCTGGGCGTGTCGGAGTACAACACCGACAACCCGCAGGCGCTCCTCGTCGAGCTGCCGAAGAAGGCCGTCACCACCGACGTCGTGGCCCCCGCCGAGGGTGCCACCCAGTGGTGGAGCGACATGGGTGACGACCTCAAGAACACCCTGACCCGCTCCGTCGACCTGACCGGCAAGAGCTCGGCCTCCCTGGAGCTCCAGGGCTGGTACGACATCGAGCTGGACTACGACTACCTCTACACCGAGGTGTCGACGGACGGCGGCGCCAACTGGACGGCCGTGGACGGCACCGCCAACGGCAAGCCGCTCCCGCGCGACGCGTCCGGCGCCCCGGCGCTGACCGACGTCTCCGGCGCGTACCAGAAGCTGGTCTACGACCTGAACGCCTACGCGGGCAAGAAGTTCGACCTCCGCTTCCGCTACCAGACGGACGGCGGCGCGGGCGGCAAGGGCTTCGCGGCCGACGCCATCACGCTGACCGCCGACGGTGCCGCGGTGTTCTCGGACAACGCCGAGAACGGTGCCAACGGCTGGACCGCCAAGGGCTTCCAGCGCATCGGCAAGGGCTTCACGAAGGAGTACGAGCAGTACTACATCGCGGAGAACCGCCAGTACGTGTCGTACGACAAGACCCTCAAGGTCGGCCCGTACAACTTCGGCTTCGCCGGTGACAAGGCGAGCTGGGTCGAGCACTACCCGTACCAGAACGGTCTGCTGATCTGGAAGTGGGACCTGTCCCAGAAGGACAACAACACCTCCCAGCACCCGGGCGCCGGCCTCCTCCTCCCGGTGGACGCCCACCCGAGCCCGCTGAAGTGGCGTGACGGCACCCTGATGCGCAACCGCGTCCAGGCGTACGACTCGCCCTTCGGCCTCACCCGCACGGACGGCTTCCAGCTGCACAAGGCGGGCGAGCCGACCTGGGTCCCGTCGCAGGCCGGAAACCCGGTCTTCGACGACCGCAAGGGTGTCTACTGGTTCGCCGAGACCCCGCGCGCGGGTGTCCAGGTAACTGACACCAACACCAAGATCCAGGTCGTCAAGGAAGCCAAGGACGGCTCGACGGTCACGGTCCAGGTGGGTCCGTCGACGAAGTAACGACGAGATATTTCGTATCGTCGCAGGTCAGAACATGATCGGCCGTCGCCCCCTAGCGGGCGGCGGCCGATCGTGTTTAGGTGCGTCTTACGGCCTCGGCCGCCCGACCTTATTGACAGTCGTTCCACGGGGGAGTGGTTCCGCATGCCCAACGGAGGGTTCTGCAGACTGCCGGGAGGCAGTGTCGTCGTCGCCATAGGACTGCCCAGCCCGGCCGGCGACGGGGCCACCGTCCGCTTCCTGGTGCACGCCGCGAACCGTGCCCGCGCCCTGACCCGGCTGCGGAACCTCGGGCTGCGGGCGGTCTACCTCCGCGGCAACACCGAGCCGCCCACCCCGGACGAGATCACGGCCGTCCTGCACCACCCGGACGGCCTGCTGTGGCGCTCCACCCCGGGCCACGCCCAGGAGCTGTGGCACCCGATACGGTCGCTGCCGAAGGCCGTCTGAGGGCTGCGGAGGCCCGCCGGGGCCCGGGCCGCCCCTCGGCCCGCCCGGCCGGCCCGGTCAGCCCGCCACGACCGGCTTCCCGGTCAGCTCCACGCCCGCCGCGCGCAGCTCCTCCAGGGCCCGGTCGGTGGTCTCCTTCGCCACCCCGGCCGTCAGGTCGAGCAGCACATGGGTGCGAAAGCCCTCGCGGGCCGCGTCCAGGGCGGTCGCCCGCACACAGTGGTCGGTGGCGATGCCGACCACGTCCACCTCGGTGACCTTGCGGGACCGCAGCCAGTCGGCCAGCGTGCTGCCGTTCTCGTCGCGCCCCTCGAAGCCGCTGTACGCCGCCTCGTAGGCGCCCTTGTCGAAGACGGCGTCGACGGCGCCGCTGGCGACGGCCGGCGCGAAGTTCGGGTGGAAGCCGACGCCCTCGGTGCCCGCCACGCAGTGCCGCGGCCAGGAGGACACGTAGTCCGGCCGGTCCGAGAAGTGGTCGCCCGGGTCGACGTGGTGGTCGCGGGTGGCGATCACGTGCTGGTAGGCGGCGCCGCCGGCGGCCCCGACCAGATCGGTGATGGCGGCGGCGACATCGGCGCCCCCCGCCACCGCGAGGCTGCCGCCCTCGCAGAAGTCGTTCTGTACGTCCACAACGATCAGTGCGCGGTGCATGGCGGGTGTCCTTCGCGAGCGGGCGGTCGGGTCGGGTCGGTTCCGAGCCTAGAGACTTCCCCCTCCCCGGGGGAGGGGGCGCTCTGGGGCGTTGCGCGTACTGCGTCAGACGTATTCCGTCGGCAGCACCGGCTCGCCCCGCGACAGCTGCATCGCCGACATCGGCAGCGCGGCGCGGGCCGCGATGTGCCGGGTCCTGGCCGCCTCCAGGGGCTCGCGGGCGACCACCTCGCCGCCCTTGACCAGCTCCACGAGGAGCCGGCGGTCGACGAGCTCGGCCGGTACGGGCCCGGTGCCGACGACCTCGGCCTCGGCCACTCCGTCGGCGTCCACCCGGCGGGCGGCCCACTTGCGCCCGCCGACGGAGGCCTTGCCGCCCACCGACTTCTTCGCCACCGGCACGAGCGGCGCCTTCGGATCGGCCGAGGAGGCCCGGGCGACCAGCTTGTAGACCATCGAACAGGTCGGGTGGCCGCTGCCGGTGACCAGCTGGGTGCCCACCCCGTACGCGTCGACCGGCGCCGCCGCGAGGGAGGCGATGGCGTACTCGTCGAGGTCGGAGGTCACCACGATCCTGGTGTCCCGGGCGCCCAGCTCGTCGAGCTGCTGCCGCACCCGGTGGGCGACGAGCAGCAGGTCGCCGGAGTCGATCCGGACCGCCCCGAGCCCGGTGCCGGCCACCTCGACGGCGGTGCGGACGGCCTCGGCGACGTCGTAGGTGTCGACGAGCAGGGTGGTGCCGCTGCCCAGGGAGTCGACCTGGGCCCGGAAGGCGTCGCGCTCGGTGTCGTGCAGCAGGGTGAAGGCGTGGGCGGAGGTGCCGACGGTCGGGATGCCGTAGCGGAAGCCGGCCGCCAGGTCGGAGGTGGAGTCGAAGCCGCCCACGTACGCGGCCCGCGAGGAGGCGACGGCGGCGAGCTCATGGGTGCGCCGGGCGCCCATCTCGATCAGCCGCCGCCCGCCGGCCGCGGCCGACATCCGGGAGGCGGCCGCCGCGATGGCCGAGTCGTGGTTGAGGATCGACAGGATCACGGTCTCCAGGAGCACGCACTCGGCGAAGGAGCCCTCGACCCGCAGGATCGGCGAGCCGGGGAAGTACACCTCGCCCTCCGGGTAGCCCCAGACGTCGCCGGAGAAGCGGTAGCGCGCGAGCCACTCCAGGGTCGGCTCGTCGACGATGCCCCGCTCGCGCAGGAAG
Source organism: Streptomyces sp. NPDC012769 (assembly GCF_042901205.1). NCBI lineage: Bacteria > Bacillati > Actinomycetota > Actinomycetes > Kitasatosporales > Streptomycetaceae > Streptomyces > Streptomyces sp. NPDC012769. The sequence goes on from NZ_JBIBCP010000002.1 coordinate 112,661, forward strand.
CCGAGCACGCCCGGGTCGAACCGGAAGTTCTCGACGGCGTCCAGGACCCGTCCGATGCCCGCCACCACGCCGTATCGCCGCCCCTCGGGCAGCCGGCGGGTGAAGACCTCGAAGACGGACCTGCGGTCCGCCGTACCGGCCCGGAGGGCCGCCTGGAGCATGGTCAGCTCGTACTGGTCGGTGAAGAGCGCCGTCGACGGAACGTCCACCGGCAGCCCAAGGTCCGCAGCGTTCATGGAGAGGATGCTAGCGCAGTATTCGTCACTCTGACGAATAGGGGCTGTGCGGGTGACCCCACGGGTGACCCGTTTGTGCGACCGGCCCGTGCGGGTGGCAGCATGGGGTAAGTGAGCGTTGCGCCTATCGAGATCGAACGGACCGAATCGGCCGAGGAGGTCTCCGCCGTCGTCGAACCCGACGTGCCCTGGGTGACCCTCGTGCACAACGACCCGGTCAACCTGATGAGCTATGTCACCTACGTCTTCCAGGCGTACTTCGGCTACTCCAAGGACAAGGCGCACAAGCTGATGCTCGACGTGCACAACAAGGGCCGCGCGGTGGTCTCCAGCGGCACCCGCGAGGAGATGGAACGGGACGTGCAGGCGATGCACGGCTACGGCCTGTGGGCGACCCTCTCGCAGGACCGCGGCTGATGGCGGGGCACTTCGAGGCGCTGCCCGGCGGCGGCGCGGCCGTCGCGCTCGACGAGGTCGAGATCTCCATCCTGCGTTCCCTCGCCGTGCAGCTCATGGAGCTGATCGGGCCCGGTGACGAGCCCGTCGAGGGCGAGGACCCGCTGGCCGCGCTCTTCGCCGAGGGGCCGAGCGAGCCGCCCTCCGACCCGGCGCTGCGCCGGCTGTTCCCCGACGCCTACGGGGACGACAGCGACGAGCTGCGGCAGGCGGCCGCCGACTTCCGCCGCTTCACCGAGAACGACCTGCGCGCCCGCAAGCGCGACGACGCGCTCGCCGTGGTCCGCACCCTCGACGGGCTCGCCTCCGCGGCGGCCGGCGAGGGCGGCGGGGTCCTCAAGCTCACCGCGGACGAGTCGCGGGCCTGGCTCGGCGCGCTCAACGACCTGCGGCTGACCATCGGCACCCGGCTCGAGGTCACGGACGACGACGAGAGCGAGCGGCTCTACCGGCTGCCCGACTCCGACCCGCGCAAGCCCATGGTGATGGCCTACCTCTGGCTCGGCGGGCTCCAGGAGTCGCTCGTCGAGACGCTGATGCCGTGACGACGCCGATGCCGTGACGACGCCGATGCCGTGACAAGGCGACCGTCCGACGTCGGGTCGCACGCGGGACGCACGTCCGATGCACGCGGGGCGTTCGCTCAGCGGACGCTCAAATCCGCATAACGAATGCGTCACCAAAGAGTCCACCTTTGCCGTGTTGAGTTCTCTTTGTCCGCCTTTTCGTGTGGCGTGGGCCACAAACGCCCCGGTCGATCACTGTGAACGCCGTGATAAATCTTCACGACCACCCGGGGACGCCACCCCTGTCCCCGGGGGCGCTTCGACCGGCTGACCGCCGGTGGCACTCCATCCATATCCGGGGGGATCAGGACCTGATCCGCAGCACACACGGCCCAGCGGCCGGCGCGCGGATCAGCATGGAGAAAGGCGCACCACCATGACCTCAGTGCAGGTCGACAAGCAGCACGACGGCACCGACGGGGCCGTGGAGGGCGGCGAGGGCTACCAGCGTGGCCTCGGCGCCCGGCAGATCCAGATGATCGCGATCGGCGGCGCCATCGGCACCGGCCTCTTCCTCGGCGCGGGCAAGGCCATCGCCAAGGCCGGGCCCAGCCTGATCCTCGCCTACGCCATCGCGGGCCTGGTCATCTTCTTCATCATGCGGGCCCTGGGCGAACTCCTCATGTACCGCCCGGTGTCCGGCTCCTTCTCGGAGTACGCACGCGAGTTCATCGGCCCCTTCGCGGGCTTCGTGACCGGCTGGACGTACTGGCTCTTCTGGGTCGTCACCGGCATCACCGAGGTCACCGCCGCGGCGACCTACATGACGTACTGGTGGAACATCCCGCAGTGGATCTCCGCCCTCGTCTTCACCGTGATCCTCTACGGCGCCAACCTGATCTCCGTGAAGCTCTTCGGCGAGCTGGAGTTCTGGTTCTCCATGGTCAAGGTCACCGCCATCATCGGCATGATCCTGATCTGCGCCGGCATCCTCACCGTCGGCTTCTCCGACGCCGCCGAGACCGCGACCGTCGCCAACCTCTGGAACGACCGCGGCTTCTTCCCGAACGGCATCGGCAACACGCTGATGACGCTCCAGATCGTGATGTTCGCCTTCCTCGCGGTCGAGCTGGTCGGCGTCACCGCCGGCGAGTCCAAGGACCCCAAGACCGTCCTGCCCAAGGCCATCAACACCGTGCCGTGGCGCATCGCCGTCTTCTACGTCGGCGCGCTGATCATGATCCTGTCGGTCGTGCCGTGGTCCGAGTTCAAGCCGGGCGTCTCCCCGTTCGTCGCGGCCTTCGAGAAGATGGGCCTCGGCGTCGGCGCCGCCATCGTCAACTTCGTCGTCCTGACCGCGGCCCTGTCCTCCTGCAACTCGGGCATGTACTCCACCGGCCGCATGCTGCGCGACCTCGCGCTCAACGGCCAGGGCCCGAAGGTCTTCACGCGGCTGACCAAGAACGGCACCCCGCTGCTCGGCCTGACCTTCTCCGCCGCCCTGATGCTCGTCGGCGTCTGGATCAACTACGTCGCCCCGGGCAAGGCCTTCGAGTACGTGGTCTCCTTCGCGACCATCTCCGGCATGTGGGCCTGGATCATGATCCTGGTCTGCCAGATCCGCTACCGCGCCAAGGCGAACCGCGGCGAGCTGCCCGAGTCCACCTTCAAGGCCCCGGGTGCCCCGTACACCAGCTGGTTCGCGCTCCTCTTCATCGGCATGGTGATCGTGATGATGGGCATCGACGAGGGCGCGCGCGTCTCGCTCTACTGCGCGCCGCTGTGGGGCCTGATCCTCGCGGTCTCCTACCTGGTGCTCAAGGCCCGCAACCCCGAGGGCGCCGCCTTCGCCAAGCGGTCGTAACACCTCCGACCTGCCTGATCTCAGCATGCGGGCCGCTTCGTACCACATCTCGGTACGGGGCGGCCCGTCTGCTTATCCTGTCGTCATGCTGACCATCACCCGGGCCCTGTACGACCAGATCGTGGAACACTCCCGCGCGGACCACCCCGACGAGGCCTGCGGCGTGGTCGCCGGTCCGGCCGGCAGCGGCCGCCCCGAGCGCTTCATCCCGATGCTGAACGCGGCGCGCTCGCCCACGTTCTACGAGTTCGACTCCGGCGACCTGCTCAAGCTCTACCGCGAGATGGACGACCGGGACGAGGAGCCCGTGATCATCTACCACTCGCACACGGCGACCGAGGCCTACCCGTCCCGCACGGACATCTCCTACGCCAACGAGCCGCAGGCCCACTACGTCCTCGTCTCCACCGCCGACACCGACGGCGCCGGACCCTTCCAGTTCCGCTCGTACACGATCGTCGACGGCGTCGTGGAGGAGGAAGAGGTCAAGATCGTCGAGGCCTACGAGTGAGCGCCTCCGGGTGAGCGACCCGTTCGACCGAACGGCCGGACGCGCATGCGACACTGAGCGCGACCAACGGGCGGCAGGACCCAGGAAGCCGGTGCGATTCCGGCGCGGTCCCGCCACTGTGACCGCCCCCTCGGGGCGCGAGCCAGGAACTGACCTGCCGCCTCTCACCACCGATCGGGGACGTGGAAATCCCCGTCAGGAGGCATCGCCATGTCCTGGCGCCGTACGGTGCTGCCCGCCGCCGCACTGATCCCGCTGCTCGCCGCCTGCTCCACGCCGGCTCCCGCGCCCGCCGCGAAGGCCGCCCCCGGCTTCCCGTACACCGTCACCAACTGCGGGACGACGACGACCTATCAGGCCCCGCCGAAGCGCGCGGTGACCATGAACCAGCACGTCACCGAGATCATGCTCGCCCTCGGCCTGGAGAAGTCGCTGGCCGGCACCGCGTACCTGGACGACGCGGTCCTGCCCGCCTACAAGAAGGCGTACGACTCCGTCCCCGTCCTGGCGAAGGAGTACCCCTCCAAGGAGGCCCTGCTCGCCGCCGGTCCCGACTTCGTCTACGGCGGCTACTCCTCCGCCTTCGACGCCAAGGCCGGCCGCAGCCGCGAGGACCTGAAGCGCTCCGGCATCGCCACCCGCCTCAACACCGAGTACTGCCCCTCCGGCGCTCCCTCCTTCGACGACCTCCACCGCGAGGTGACCGAGGTCGGCCGCACCTTCGGCGTCCCCGACCGGGCCGAACGCTGGAACCGCGAGGCCCGCGCCACCGTCGCCGCCACCGAGAAGCGGCTGGGGGGCACCGCCCCCGTCTCCGTCTTCGTCTACGACAGCGGCGACAAGACCGCGTTCACGGCCGGCGGCAAGGGCATCGGCAACGAGCTGATCACCCGCGCCGGCGGCCGCAACGTCTTCGCCGACCTCGACAAGGCCTTCGGCGACGCCACCTGGGAGCAGGTCGTCGCCCGCAAGCCCGACGTCATCCTCATCTACGACTACGGCGCCACCACCGTCGAGCAGAAGAAGCGCCGCATCCTCGACGACCCGGCCCTGCGCGAGGTCCCGGCCGTGAAGAACCGCCGCTTCGCCGTCCTGCCGCTGTCCGACACCGTCCTCGGCGTCCGGGTCCCCGCCGCCGTCGACAAGCTGGCCGCCCAGCTGCACCCGGCCACCGCCCCCGCCCCGTGAAGCGCGCCGCCACGGGACGCGTCCGCTACCCGGCCGTCGTCGCCGGGCTGCTCGTGGCGCTCGGCGCGGCCGTCCTGGCCTCGCTGGCGCTGGGTTCCGTCCGCATCCCGCCCGGCCAGGTGCTCGACGCGCTGACCGGGCGGGCCGGGCCCTCCCCGTACCGGACGATCGTGCTCGACGTCCGGCTGCCCCGGGTGCTGCTCGGCGCGGTCGTCGGCGCCGGCCTCGCCGTCGTCGGCGCCGTCCTCCAGGCCCTGGTCCGCAACCGGCTCGCCGACCCCTTCCTGCTCGGGATCTCCTCCGGCGCCTCCGCCGGCGCGGTCCTCGTGATCGTCGTGGGCGTCGGCGGCGGCATCACCACCACCGTCGCCCTGCCCGCCGGTGCCTTCGCCGGCGCGCTGCTCGCCCTCGTCCTCGTCTACGCCCTCGCCCGCCGCGGCGGCACCATGACCGGCGCCCGCCTGGTCCTCGCCGGAGTGGCCGTCTCCTACATCCTGACCGCCCTCACCACCCTGCTCCTGGTCGTCGCCGGCCGGCCCGAGCATTTCCAGGAGGCGCTGTTCTGGTCCCTCGGCGGCCTCGGCGGCGCCCGCTGGGACGGCCTCCTGCTGCCCGCCGCCGTCCTCGTCGCCGGCACCGCCGCCCTGATGGCCCTCGCCCGGCCGCTCGACCTGCTGCTCGTCGGCGAGGAGGGCTCGGTCGCCCTCGGTCTCGACCCGGCCCGCTTCCGCGCCGCCGTCTTCGTGCTGGCCTCCCTGGTCACCGCCGTCCTGGTCGCGGCCAGCGGAGCCGTCGGCTTCGTCGGCCTGATGGTCCCGCACGCCGCCCGGATGGCCGTCGGCGCCCCGCACCGCCGGCTCCTCCCGGTCGCCGCCCTCGGCGGCGCCGTCGCCCTGGTCCTGGCCGACCTCGCCGCCCGCACCGTCGCCGCCCCCCAGGACATCCCCGTCGGCGTCCTCACCGCCCTGACCGGAGGCCCCTTCTTCCTCTGGCTGATGCGCCGCCGCCCGGAAGGAGCGACCGCGTGAACCGCCGTACGCCCGAACTGCGGGTCCAAGGTCTCGGGTACGAGGACCGGCTGCACGACGTCGACCTCGTCGTCCGGCCCGGCGAGACCGTCGGCCTCGTCGGCCCCAACGGCAGCGGCAAGACCACCCTCCTTCGCTGCGTCTACGGCACCCTCGCCCCCACCACCGGCCGCGTCCTGCTCGACGGCGACGACCTCCACGCGATCGGAGCCCGGGCGCGGGCCCGCCGGGTGGCGACCGTGCCGCAGGAGAGTGCCGCCGAGTTCGAGCTGACCGTCCGCGAACTCGTCGCCCTCGGCCGCTTCCCGCACAAACGCTTCTGGGAGGGCGACACCGCGGGGGACCGGGACCGCACCGACGAGGCCCTCGCCCGCGTCGGCATCGCCGACCTCGCCGACCGCCCCTACCCCGAGCTCTCCGGCGGCGAACGCCAGCGCGCCCTGGTCGCCCGAGCCCTCGTCCAGGACCCGGCGCTGCTGGTCCTCGACGAGCCCACCAACCACCTGGACATCCGCTACCAGCTGGAAGTCCTCTCCCTCGTCCGCGACTTGGGCACCACCAACCTCCTCGCCCTGCACGACCTCACCCTCGCCGGAGCCCACTGCGACCGCCTCTACGTCCTGAAGCGGGGCCGCGTGGTCGCCGAGGGGCCGCCCGCCGAGGTGCTCACCCCGGCCCTGCTCGCCGGCGTCTACGGGGTGGAAGCCGAGGTCATCCCGCATCCGCGCACCGGCACCCCGCTCGTCGTCTACCTGCCCCGTCCGCGCCTTGAGCACGATCTGTCCGCCATGTGAGATCACATTCCGGAACCCGGACCGGGAATCGATACGATGACCGCATGGTTTCCCACGACGTGAGCGAAGAGACGCCGGGCACACCCCTGCTCGTCGCGCGGCTGCACGTCGACCTGTGCCGCCTCGCCAGCGCGATGTGTCCGCCGCGCGCCGCGCTCTGAACGACCGGCTCGAGCGCACCTCCAGCACGACCCCCCTTCGCGCGGGGGCCCCAGCCGCGCGCCCACCACGTCACTCCGCCCTTCCGACAGGAGCCCACGTCATGGCCATCGAGGTCCGCATCCCGACCATCCTCCGCACCTACACCGACGGCGCCAAGGCCGTCGAGGGCAGCGGTGAGACCCTCGCCGAGCTCTTCGCCGACCTGGAGTCCCGCCACACCGGGATCGAGGCCCGCATCGTCGACGGCGACAAGCTCCGCCGCTTCGTCAACGTCTACCTGAACGACGAGGACGTCCGCTTCCTCGACGGCATCGACACCAAGCTCACCGACGGCGACAACGTCACGATCCTGCCGGCCGTGGCCGGCGGCATGGTCTGATCCACATGCGCTACGACTCCCCGCTGGCGGCGGTCGGCAACACGCCCCTGGTCCGGCTGCCGCGGCTCTCCCCCTCGGACGACGTCCGCATCTGGGCCAAGCTGGAGGACCGCAACCCCACCGGCTCGGTCAAGGACCGCCCCGCGCTCCACATGATCGAGCAGGCCGAGAAGGACGGCCGGCTCACTCCCGGCTGCACCATCCTGGAGCCCACCAGCGGCAACACCGGCATCTCCCTCGCCATGGCGGCCAGGCTCAAGGGCTACCGCATCGTCTGCGTCATGCCGGAGAACACCAGCGAGGAGCGCCGCCAGCTGCTCACCATGTGGGGCGCCGAGATCATCTCGTCCCCCGCCGCGGGCGGCTCCAACACCGCCGTACGGGTCGCCAAGGAGCTCGCCGGCCAGCACCCGGACTGGGTGATGCTCTACCAGTACGGCAACCCCGACAACGCGGGCGCCCACTACGCCACCACCGGCCCCGAGATCCTCGCCGACCTGCCCTCGATCACCCACTTCGTCGCCGGCCTCGGCACCACCGGCACCCTCATGGGCGTCGGCCGCTACCTGCGCGAGCACAAGCCCGACGTCAAGATCGTCGCGGCCGAGCCCCGCTACGACGACCTGGTCTACGGCCTGCGCAACCTCGACGAGGGCTTCGTCCCCGAGCTGTACGACGCCTCCGTCCTCACCACCCGCTTCTCCGTCGGCTCCGCCGACGCCGTCACCCGCACCCGCGAACTCCTCCAGCAGGAGGGCATCTTCGCGGGCGTCTCGACCGGCGCGGCACTGCACGCCGCCATCGGCGTCGGCAAGAAGGCCCTCAAGGCGGGCGAGAGCGCCGACATCGTCTTCCTCGTCGCCGACGGCGGCTGGAAGTACCTGTCGACCGGCCTCTACACCGCGGCCACCACGGAAGAGGCCATCGCGACGGTGCAGGACCAGCTCTGGGCCTGAGCCCGCGGCTCGCAGGCGGCTGATCAGCGCGCCAGATGGCGGACCTGGTCCCACACCACCGGGTCCGCCGTCCCCACCCTCCGGCGGAACTCCCACACCGGCACGTCCCGCAGCTCGTCCGTCTCCAGGAAGCTCGGACGGCCCTGGGCGTCGCCCACCGCGCCCGGCGGCAGCGCGATCACACCCGGCCGCTCGTCGTGGTACTTGCTGGTGATCTTGGCGACCAGCGCACAGTCCCCGCGCAGGGCCAGGACCAGGCACGGCCGGTCCTTGGAGCCCGGACCGTCCTCGTACGGCACGTCCGCCCACCAGATCTCACCCGCCTGCGGCAGCCGCTCCGGCATGCGGCCCGGCACCCGACCGCGCGGAGCCGGGCGCCCCGGCGGGCGACCCGGGGGCCGGGTCCGTCCCGTGGGGCGGCGCCCCGAGCGGCGCCACCCGTCGGCGACCGCCACCACCAGGGCGAGCACCACCACCGCGACCAGCGCGGGCCACCATGACGTGTCCATACCTCAAGACCGTACCGTCGCGCGCGTCACTTGGCCGGGAGGCCCCGCCATCCATCCGAACCGGTGACAGAGCCCGTGAGTTCGCCCACAACGTGCCGCCACGGAGGAGCGACAGGCGGCCACGCACCGTACGCTCGACAGACCGCACGACCTCCCCTCTCAGCGCGCTTTCCGCACCCGTCCACGGAGGTTCACGCTCCATGAAGCTCACCGTCGTCGGCTGCTCCGGGTCGTTCCCGTCCGCGGAATCGGCCTGTTCGAGCTACCTCGTAGAGGCCGACGGCTTCCGGCTGCTCCTCGACATGGGCAACGGCGCCCTCGGCGAGCTGCAGCGCCACATCGGTCTGTACGACCTCGACGCGATCTTCCTCAGCCATCTGCACGCCGACCACTGCATCGACATGTGCGGCTATTTCGTCGCCCGCTACTACCGCCACGAGGGCGGCCGCTGCGACGCGATCCCGGTCTTCGCCCCGGAGGGCGCGGAACAGCGGCTGACCACGGCCTACGCGGACACGCCGTCGCCGTCGGCGATGGGCGAGGTCTTCGGCTTCCAGACGCTGAAGTCCGGCACCTTCGAGGTGGGCCCGTTCACCGTCCGTACGGAGAAGGTGTGCCACCCCGTCGAGGCGTACGGCATCCGCATCGAGCACGCCGGCCGCACGCTCACCTACTCGGGTGACACGGGCGTCTGCGACAACCTGGACGCGCTGGCGGAGGGCGCCGACCTGTTCCTGTGCGAGGCGTCCTTCACCCACGGCAAGGAGGACATCCCCGCCCTCCACCTCAACGGCCGCGAGGCCGGCGCCCACGCGGCCCGCGCCGGGGTGGGCCGTCTCGTGCTGACCCACATCCCGCCGTGGACGGACGGCGAGCGGAACCTGGCGGACGCCCGCGAGGTGTTCGACGGCCCGGCGGAGCTGGCGTACGCGGGCGCGGTCTACGAGATCTGACCCGGCACGACGAAGGCCCCCGGAACCTGGTTCCGGGGGCCTTCGTACGAGGTCACGTCAGGCTCACGCCTTGGTGAGGTCCTCGACCTCCTCCTCGGGCTCGCGGCCCGGGGTGGGGAGGTTGAACTTGGTGATCGCGAAGCGGAAGACCACGTAGTAGATCGCCGCGAACGCGAGACCGATGGGGATGATCATCCACGGCTTGGTGGCGAGACCCCAGTTGAGGAAGTAGTCGATCGCGCCGGCGGAGAAGCTGAAGCCGTGGTGCACGCCCAGCGCCCAGGTGACGGCCATGGAGAGGGCGGTCAGGACCGCGTGGATCGCGTAGAGGACCGGCGCGATGAACATGAACGCGAACTCGATCGGCTCCGTGATGCCGGTGACGAAGGACGTCAGCGCGAGGGACAGCATCATGCCGCCGACGGCCTTGCGGCGCTCCGGGCGGGCGCAGTGCGTGATGGCGAGTGCGGCGGCCGGCAGGGCGAACATCATGATCGGGAAGAAGCCCGACATGAACTGACCGGCGGTGGGGTCACCGTGGAAGAAGCGCGGCAGGTCGCCGTGCCACATGGCGCCGGCGGAGTCCTTGAAGGAGCCGATCTCCTGCCAGGCGACGGTGTTCACGAACTGGTGCATGCCGATGGGCAGCAGGCCACGGTTGACCACGCCGAAGATGCCCGCGCCGACGGCGCCGAGGCCGGTCATCCACTCGCCGAAGTCGGCGATGACGTTGCCGATCGGCTCCCAGACCAGACCGAAGAAGACACCCATGATCGTGCCGACGAAGGCCATGATGATCGGAACGAGCCGGCGACCGTTGAAGAAGCCGAGCCAGTCGACCAGCTTCGTGCGGTGGTAGCGCTGCCAGATGACCGCGGCCAGCAGGCCCATGACGATGCCGCCGAGGACCTTGGGGTCGTTGTAGGTCGCGGCGACGTCGACACCCTTGTTGGCGGTGGTGTTGACGACGGCGTCGGTGACGGGGAACGCGGTCAGCACGTTCTTGTAGACCAGGAAGCCGACGAGCGCGGCGAGGGCGGTCGATCCGTCGGCCTTCTTGGCGAAGCCGATGGCGATGCCGACACAGAACAGCAGGGGCAGGTTCGCGAAGACCGCGTCACCGGCGGTGGCGAAGACCTTCGCCACCTGGTCCCAGCCGAGACCGTCCTTGCCGAACACGTCGTCCTGGCCGAGACGGAGCAAGATACCCGCGGCCGGCAGTACGGCGATCGGCAGCTGCAGGCTGCGACCGACCTTCTGCAGGCCCTGGAACAGGCCGGATCCGCGCTTCTTCGCGGGAGCGGCGGCCTGGGCGGTGGCCGTACTCATCAACTTCCTCCAGTAGGCAAGGCGCCGCCAGAGGACAAGAAAAGGGGGTGACGGCGGCGTCTCGTGGAACGCGGTGGTCTGGACCGCGTGGTCTACACCAATAAGTGGTGTAGACCTGTTGTAGCACGTGGGACTTAGATAAGGAACCTGTGAATTCTGTGCACTGAGCCATAGCCGGACAGCCGACGACAAAAGGCCCCCGGACCGGAGGTCCGAGGGCCCTGGTGGGGGCGGGTTCACGCCACGGCGCGCAGGCTCACGCCTTGGTGGTGTCCCGGTCCATCTCCTCCTCCACCTCCTCCGGCTCACGCCCAGGAGTCGGAAGATCGAACTTGGTGATCGCGAAGCGGAAGAGCACGTAGTAGACGACCGCGAAGCCCAGACCGATCGGAATGATCAGCCACGGCTTGGTCGCCAGGTTCCAGTTGATCAGGTAGTCGATCAGACCGGCCGAGAAGCTGAACCCGTCCTTGACGCCGAGCGCCCACGTCACCGCCATCGACACACCCGTCAGCACCGCGTGGATCGCGTACAGCACCGGCGCGATGAAGAGGAACGAGTACTCGATCGGCTCCGTGATGCCGGTGACGAACGAGGTCAGGCCGACCGACAGCATCATGCCGCCGACCCGCTTGCGGTGCTGCGGCCGGGCGCAGTGCGTGATCGCCAGCGCCGCCGCCGGCAGGGCGAACATCATGATCGGGAAGAAGCCCGTGAGGAACTGGCCGGCCTCCGGGTCGCCCTGCAGGAACATGTTGATGTCACCGTGGACCACGGTCCCGTCCGGCTTCGTGTACGACCCGAACTGGAACCAGATCGGCACGTTCAGGAACTGGTGCAGACCGATCACCAGCAGCGCCCGGTTCGCCACGCCGAAGATGCCCGAACCCCAGGCGCCCAACCCCACCAGCCAGTCGCTGAAGCTCTCCAGCGCGTCACCGATCGGCGGCCAGATCCACAGGCACAGCGCCGCGAAGGCGATGCCGACGAAAGCCATGATGATCGGGACCAGCCGGCGCCCGTTGAAGAAGCCCAGCCAGTCCACCAGCTTGGTGCGGTGGAACCGCTGCCAGAGGTACGCCGCCAGCAGGCCCATGACGATGCCGCCGAAGACGCCCGGATTCTGGTACGTGTACTCGGCGAAGGCGTCGTCCGCACCCAGGCAGCCGCCGTCGACGTCCCTCGTTCCCGGCGGGCAGTCCTTCGGGAACTGGCGCAGCACCGTGTAGTAGACGAGGAAGCCGACCACCGCGGCGAGCGCGGTCGACCCGTCCGCCTTCTTCGCCATGCCGATGGCGACACCGATGCAGAACAGCAGGGGCAGACCCAGGCTGCCGTTGAGCAGCGCGCCGCCCGCGCCGTCCATGACCTTGGCGACGTTGTCCCAGCCCAGACCGTCCGCGCCGAAGACATCCGGCTGACCGAGCCGGTTGATGATGCCGGCCGCCGGAAGCACGGCGATGGGCAGCTGAAGGCTGCGCCCCATCTTCTGCAGCCCCTGGAAGAAACCGCCCCACATCGACTTCTTCGGTGGGGCGGCGGCACTTGCGCTGCTCATCGGCGTCCTCCCTGGGCCTGCGGACGGGTGCTGGGGGCGTGCTGTGGACGGATGCTGCGATGCACTGGTGTAGACCAGTTGCGGTAGGCTCGCGGAGGCCGCCGAGAGCAGGCCGCCGGTGATCGTCATCATTCGACAGAACGGCGGTATGCGCTCGCGAGGTTGGGCCAACCGTGGGTTACCGTGACACAGCGGACCATCGGTGAGCAGAACGGACAGGGAGAGACACATGGCCAGCAAGGCAGAGAAGATCGTCGCCGGCCTCGGCGGCATCGACAACATCGAAGAGGTCGAGGGCTGCATCACCCGCCTCCGCACCGAGGTCGTCGACCCCGCCCTCGTCGACGAAGCCGCCCTCAAGGCCGCCGGCGCCCACGGCGTCGTCAAGATGGGCACCGCCATCCAGGTCGTCATCGGCACCGACGCCGACCCCATCGCCGCCGACATCGAAGACATGATGTGACCAGCTGACAACAGCTGACGAGGGGCCCGTTCCGGCAGGGGAACGGGCCCCTCCGCCATGACGCCCCCCACGCACTACGCTCAAGGCATGTCTCGTATCGACGGCCGTACCCCCGAACAGCTCCGACCCGTCACCATCGAACGCGGATGGAGCAAGCACGCAGAGGGCTCCGTCCTCATCTCCTTCGGCGACACCAAGGTCTTCTGCACCGCCTCCGTCACCGAAGGCGTCCCGCGCTGGCGCAAGGGCAGCGGCGAAGGCTGGGTCACCGGCGAGTACTCCATGCTCCCCCGCTCCACCAACACCCGCGGCGACCGCGAATCCGTCCGCGGCAAGATCGGCGGCCGCACCCACGAGATCTCCCGCCTCATCGGACGCTCCCTGCGCGCCGTCATCGACTACAAGGCCCTCGGCGAGAACACCATCGTCCTCGACTGCGACGTCCTCCAGGCCGACGGCGGCACCCGCACCGCCGCCATCACCGGCGCCTACGTCGCCCTCGCCGACGCCATCGCCTGGGCCCAGAACAAGAAGCTCGTCAAAGCCGGCCGCAAGCCCCTCACCGGCACCGTCTCCGCCGTCTCCGTCGGCATCGTCGACGGCATCCCCCTCCTCGACCTCTGCTACGAGGAGGACGTCCGCGCCGAGACCGACATGAACGTCGTCTGCACCGGCGACGGCCGCTTCGTCGAGGTCCAGGGCACCGCCGAGGCCGAGCCCTTCGACCGCAAAGAGCTCAACGCCCTCCTCGACCTCGCCTCCGGCGGCTGCGCCGAACTCGCCGAACTCCAGCGCAAGGCACTCGAAGGAACCCTGTAGGACGCCACCGCGTCTCTACGCTTACGGGCGCACGCCTCAAAACCGTGCGCCCCGTCCACACGTACACCTCTTGGGGGGACCCGAACGTGAAGCGTCGCCGCACCATTGCCCTCGCCGTCGCCACGGCCGCCGTCGCAGTCACCGGCCTGGTCGGCTGCGGGGCGCTCGACAAGGCCATGGACTGCGTCAAGACCGCCGAGGCCATCGCCACCTCGGTCGACAAGCTCACCCAGGCCGTCGGCGACGCCTCCAACGACCCCACCAAGATCGAAGAGGCCCTCAACAGCATCGACACCGAGCTGGGCAACCTCAAGAACACCACCGACAACGCGGACCTGACCAAGGCCGTCGAAGACCTCGACAAGGGCGTGGACACCGTCCGCCAGGCCGTCAAGAACGGCGACGCCACCCCCGACATCAAGCCCGTCACCGACGCCGCCGCCGAAATCGGCAAGGTCTGCACCCCCGGATAACCACCCGGCCGACCCGCCCGGCGAGGACCGGATAATCAGGGCATGACCCGTCTGATCCTCGCCACCCGCAACGCGGGCAAGATCACCGAACTCCACGCGATCCTCGCCGACGCAGGCCTCCACCACGAACTCGTCGGCGCGGACGCGTACCCCGACATCCCCGACGTCAAGGAAACCGGCGTCACCTTCGCCGAGAACGCCCTCCTCAAGGCCCACGCCCTCGCCCGCGCCACCGGCCTGCCCGCCGTCGCCGACGACTCCGGCCTCTGCGTCGACGTCCTCGGCGGCGCCCCCGGCATCTTCTCCGCCCGCTGGGCCGGACGCCACGGCGACGACAAGGCCAACCTCGACCTCCTCCTCGCCCAGCTCGCCGACATCGACACCCCCCACCGCACCGCCCACTTCGCCTGCGCGGCCGCCCTCGCCCTCCCCGACGGCACCGAGCGCGTCGTCGAAGGCCGCATGCCCGGCGTCCTCCGCCACGAGCCCATCGGCACCAACGGCTTCGGCTACGACCCGATCCTCCAGCCCGAGGGATACGAGGTCACCTGCGCGGAACTGACGCCCGACCAGAAGAACGCGATCAGCCACCGGGGGAAGGCATTCCGGGCCCTGGTGCCGGTGGTGAAGGAACTGCTGGGCTGAGGCCGAAGAGGCCCACCCGCCTGTGCTGGGTGGGCCTTCGTTTCGAAGGGTGCGGCCGATGGGATTCGAACCCACATGGGCGAAACGCCCAGAGGCACCTAAAACCTCCGCTTATACCATTCAGCAACGGCCGCTCGCCCAGCCATGCTACCGGTGCAGGCACGTCCGCCTAAGAGGTACGCCGTTTCCCGCCGCGGCACCACGTGTCCGTTATCGCGTGGCAGTTGGGACACAGCAGCCGCAGGTTCTCGCGGCGGTCGTCGCTCCAGTCACCGTTGATGTGGTCGACCTCCAGCGTCATGGGCTTCCCGAGCCACTCGGGGCCGGTGCCGCACCGGGCGCACTCCTCGGTCACACCCACCTCTTGGAGCGCACGCCGGAGCAGATGGCTTTTGGTCCGGTGCCCTCGGGCGTGCCGAACGAGGACCTCTTCCGGACGCTTGACGGCCGTCGGGCCCTGCTTGCCCCGCTGATGGGCCTGGCCGAGGAAGTGGTCGGTGCTCAAGCCATCCTCCGCCGTCCACTGGCGGAACTCTGCACGCATCTGCCCTGTACACGGCCTCCCCAAGGCGCGGAGGGCGCCGGCTACGGAAATCGACTGACCGACCGCCTGCCGCAGGTCATCCGGCGTCGGGCGTGGAGGAGGGCCGTCACGGCGCGTCCGGCGCGAAAAGTGCGAGACGTCGATGCCGTAGTGAGCGAAGCGCTTCAGCAGGTAGCGCCGCACCTTGTCGTAAGGCTGCGTGCCGAAGAACGCCATGACCCCGTCGATGTCCGCGCACTGCGCGGCGGCTTCGACCAGCCGCTCACGCGTGTACCGCACCTCGCTCCTCATCGGGCGCGCCCCTTGCCCCGCCCCCGATAGGTGTCCGTGGTCGAGTGGCAGTTGGGACAGAGGAAACGCAGGTTCCCGAGGCGGTTGTCGCGCCAGTTGCCGTCCACGTGGTCGACCTCCAACGGCAGCGGCTCTCCTTGCCAGACGGGTTCCGTCCCGCACAGCGCGCATTGCTGCGGTACCCCGGATTCCGTCATCGCCCACGCGATCCGTTCGCTCGGGATGCGACGTGGGTGCGGGCCATCCTGCTCGACGAGCAGAGCTTCTGGCGTGCGGCGTCGCCGGCTCTCACCCCGCCGTTCCGGCGCTCGAAAGTGCGACGTGTCGATGCCGAACGCCTTCACCCGCCGACTGATGTGCGTGTGCTGCCCGCCCACGACCTCCACCCCCAGCCGTCGCAGCACCTCGCACATGTTCGTCGACGCCGCGACCGCCTCCGCCAGCACCTCCCTCGTCCACCGCATCCCCTCCCGCTCGAAGTGCGACGTGTCCACCCCCAGCGTCCGCATCCGCCCCGCCACGTACCGCCGCGTCGAACTCCGGGGATCCACCCCCAGCCGCTCCAGCGCCTCCGACAGCGTCCGTGCCCCTCGCGCCGCCGCTTCGAGGCGTTCCCTCGTGTACGCGCTCGTCCCCATCGAGCCCCCTCCGTGCTCGGCCACCCGTTCGTGGCCTCGCACGGACTAACGAGCCGAATATCGGACGGTCACGTCATATCGCGTACCAATGACGCGAGCGGTCAGAACTTCGGCTCCGGT
Source organism: Streptomyces sp. NPDC012769 (assembly GCF_042901205.1). Taxonomy (NCBI): domain Bacteria; kingdom Bacillati; phylum Actinomycetota; class Actinomycetes; order Kitasatosporales; family Streptomycetaceae; genus Streptomyces; species Streptomyces sp. NPDC012769. The sequence continues at coordinate 129,083 of NZ_JBIBCP010000002.1, forward strand.
GCCCCCGCCATCACCATCTGCGCCGCCTCCTCGTGCGTCTCCACCGCCGGCGGGGAGCCCTCCAGCGGCTGCTGGGCGGTCTCCTTCATGCAGGCCACGGCGATCACGCCGACGAGCGCGGCGCCCATGGCGTAGTAGGCGGGCATCAGGCTGCTGCCGGTGGCGCCGATCAGGGCGGTGATGACGAGGGGGGTCGTGCCGCCGAAGAGGGAGGTGGAGACGTTGTAGCCCACGGAGAGGGAGCCGTAGCGCAGGGAGGTCGGGAAGAGGGCCGGGAGGGCGGCCGACATGGTGCCCAGCATGCAGAGCAGCGAGAGGCCCAGCATCAGCATGCCGGCGGTGATCGCCGGGATTCCGCCCTGGCCGATCAGGAGGAAGGCCGGCAGGGAGAGGAAGAGGAAGCCGAGCATGCCCGCCATCAGGACCGGCTTGCGGCCGAAGCGGTCGTTCAGTCGGCCCACCTGGGTGATCAGCAGCATCATGAGCACCATCACGACCAGCAGCACCAGCAGGCCGTGGGTCTCGCTGTAGCCCAGCTCGTCGGAGAGGTACGTGGGCATGTACGACAGCAGCATGTAGTCGGTGATGTTGTACGCGCCGACCAGTGCGACGCACAGGACGAGCGCCCGCCACTGCTCCCGGAAGATCCTGCCGAGGTCGCCCTTGGTGGTCGTCTCCACGGTGTCCGCCGCCTCGGAGGCGTGCGCCGATTCCGACTCGAGCTTGCGGAAGGCCGGCGTCTCGTCCAGGCGCATCCGCAGGTAGAGGCCGACCAGGCCCAGCGGTCCGGCCACGAGGAACGGCACGCGCCAGCCCCAGGCCTCCATGGTGTCGGAACCCAGCCACGCGGTCAGTGCCGTGACCAGGCCGGCCGCGCCGACGTAGCCGGCCAGTGTGCCGAACTCCAGGAAGCTGCCGAAGTAGCCGCGTCGGCGGTCCGGGGCGTACTCGGCGATGAAGGTCGAGGCGCCTCCGTACTCGCCGCCGGTCGAGAAGCCCTGCAGCATCCGGAAGAACACGAGCAGCACCGGCGCCCAGAAGCCGATGGCGGCGTACGACGGGATCAGACCGATCGCGAAGGTGCCGACCGCCATGAGGATCATGGTCAGGGCCAGGACCTTCTTGCGGCCCAGCCGGTCACCCATGGGGCCGAAGACCATGCCGCCGAGCGGCCGGATCAGGAAGGCGACCGCGAAGGTCGCGAACGACGACAGGAGTTGCACCGTGTCGTTGCCGGAGGGGAAGAAGACGTGGCCGAGGGTGACGGCGAGGTAGGCGTAGACGCCGAAGTCGAACCACTCCATGGCGTTGCCGAGGGAGGCCGCCCGTACGGCCCGCTTGACCGCCGCCTCGTCGGTCACCGTGATGTCCGTGCGGCGCAGCCTCGGCCGCTGCCGGCGGGTGACCGCCCGGAACAGCCGGGGATGCCGCCTCAGGGCGTCCGGATGGGCCGGGGTGTCGTGGTCTGGGGCCGGCATGGCCGTACGTCCTTTCTCCGGGGATGTTCCGGGAAGGACTTCTGCACGGTCACGCCGTTCCCAAACGGAATTCGGCGCCGAGTGCGACCCGCGTCACGCGCCGCGTCACGTGGGACGGACCCGGCGCCGGGAGGGCTCAGCCCTCGATCTTCAGGTCCTTGAGGATCTTGGCGACGTGGCCGGTGGCCTTCACGTTGTACAGCGCGCGCTCGACCTTGCCGTCCTCGTCGACCACGACGGTGGAGCGGATCACGCCCGTCACCGTCTTGCCGTAGAGCTTCTTCTCGCCGAAGGCGCCGTAGGCCTCCAGGACCTTCTTCTCCGGGTCGCCGACCAGCGTGACCTTGAGGCTCTCCTTCTCGCGGAACTTCGCCAGCTTCTCCGGCTTGTCCGGCGACACGCCGATGACGTCGTAGCCCGCGCCGGCCAGCAGGTCCAGGTTGTCGGTGAAGTCGCAGGCCTGCTTGGTGCAGCCCGGGGTGAGGGCGGCGGGGTAGAAGTAGACGATGACCTTGCGGCCCTTGTGGTCAGCGAGCGAGACCTCGTTGCCGTCCGCGTCGGGAAGGGTGAAGGCGGGGGCGGTGTCGCCGGGCTGAAGTCGCTCGCTCATGGCTCTCCTCGGAGGTCGTACGCGTACGCCGACCCAGCCTAATGGGGGTCTGTGACAACCCTGGCGGCTTCGAGCTGACAGACTGTCCACAACGACCGGACACAACGACCGGAAACACGACTACGGAGGCAGCGCGGTGTCGGACGCCAGGACCCCTGCGCAGATCGAGGCGGACATCGTCCGCCGGCGCGAGCAGCTCGCCGTCACGCTCGACGAGATCGGCATTCGGATGCACCCGAAGACGATCATCGGGGACGCGAAGGCGAAGGTCGCCGCCCAGGTCGACCACACCGCCGGACGGGCGTTCGTGGCCGTCAACCGCGTCGTCTCGGACGTGAAGGCGCGCCTGACCCACGCGGACGGCGCCCCGCGTCTGGAGCGCGTGGTCCCGGTGGCGCTCGTCGCCGTCGCGGTGGTGGGGCTGATCGCCGTGTCCTCCCGCAAGGGCAGGCGATGACCTCGTACGCCCCGGTCCGCCGGTCCCTCGCGGGGTCATGGGCGCGGTCCCGGGTACGGGCGACACGCCCGGGCAGGTAGGTTCGGACCGTGAGCGAGAACACGCACGACAAGCTGCCCATCCGGATGCTCCACGACCGCGTCCTGGTCCGGACCGACACCCCCGAGGGGGAGCGTCGCTCGGGCGGCGGCATCCTGATCCCGGCGACCGCGGCGGTCGGCCGCCGTCTTGCCTGGGCCGAGGTCGTCGCGGTCGGGCAGAACGTCCGGACCGTCGAGATCGGCGACCGGGTCCTGTACGACCCCGAGGACCGTGCCGAGGTCGAGGTGCGGGGCGTGGCGTACGTCCTGATGCGCGAGCGCGATCTGCACGCGGTGGCCGCGGACCGCTTCCAGGGGGCCTCCGACTCGACCGGGCTCTACCTCTAAGAGGGTCCTCTCAGAGGGCCCGGCCGTTTTTCCGTCCCTCCAAGGGCCTGGTGACCGCTGTCACCAGGCCCTTCGCGCGTCTTTGCTAGCCTGGAATGACCCGACGAGACGCGCCGTACCGGGTTTCACGACAAGACGACGCACCCCTGTTGATCCGTCTCGCGGAGGTGTTCGTCGTCATGGCCTGGGTTCTTCTCATCGTCGCCGGTCTGCTCGAGGTCGGCTGGTCGATCGGCATGAAGTACACCGAGGGCTTCACGCGTCTGTGGCCCAGCGTGTTCACCGCCGCCGGGATCGTCGCCTCGATGATGCTGCTGTCGCAGGCCGCCAAGACCCTTCCGATCGGTACGGCCTACGGCGTGTGGGTCGGCATCGGCGCGGCCGGTGCGGCGGTGCTCGGCATGGTGGTGCTGGGTGAGCCGGCGACCGCCGCGAGGATGTTCTTCGTGTGTCTGCTGCTGGTGGCCGTGGTGGGCCTCAAGGCGACCTCGGGGCACTGACCGGGGCCCCGGCCGTTCCGTCGATCGGGGCCCCGGCCGTCCCGTCGCTCGTCCCGTCGATCGGCCCGGCGCCCGGTCCGGCGAGCTGTCCTCCGCCCGTCCCGTCGATGGGTCCGCCGCCCAGGCCGTCGACCGGAGCCGGAGCCGGCGCCGGAATCGGCGGGGCGGCGGCGTCAGGGCCCGGCCCGCCCGGCCCGGGGCCCTCCGCCCACGGGTGCCCCGCGGTCTCGGGGGCCCGGGCCTGAGGGCCCGGCGCCGGGTGGGCCTCCGCCTGCCGCCGAGGGTCCGCCCGCGGGTCGGGCTCTCCCGGCCCGCCCGGCTCCCCTCGTACGGTCGACCTCGGCGTCCAGGGCGCCCACGGCTTCGGTCCGTGCGGCGGGCGGGCGGCGCCCGGCCCCTCGTACCCCTCCGTGCCGGCCTCCCCGAAGGGTGGCTCCTCCTCGGCGCCCGGCATCAGCCGCAGGTCGAAGTCCTTCGGCGGCACCCCGGCGAGCGCCTCGCGGGTGAACCGGGCCCAGATCTCCGCCGGTGCCCCGGCCCCGTTGATACGCGGCTGCCCGAGCGCCCCGTACAGCGGCATCTGCCGGCCCGTGTCCGGGTCCTGGCCCATCATCGCCACCACGGTCGCGAGCTCGGGGGTGTAGCCGGCGAACCAGGCCGCCTTGTCGTCCTCCGCCGTGCCCGTCTTGCCCGCCGCGGGCCGTCCGGCCGCCAGGGCCGCCGTGCCCGTGCCGCCCTCGACGACGCTCCGCAGCACCGAGGTCGTGGTGTCGGCGGCCTCGCGTCCGATCACCTGCCGGGGCTCTTCGGCGGGCAGCGTGAACTCCTCGCCGTCCCTGGTCACCTTCTCGACCAGGCTGTACGTGCCGCGGCGGCCGTGGTTCGCGAGGGTGGCGTAGGCCTGCGCCAGGTCCAGGACGCTCGCCGTGGCCGGGCCGAGCGCGATGGACGGGGTGGCGGTGAGGTCCGGGGTCCCGGCCGGCAGGCCCAGCGCCACCGCGGTCTCACGGACCCGGGCGGGCCCGGCGTCCACGGCCATCTGGGCGTACACGGTGTTCACCGATTCGTCGGTGGCGGACCGCACGGTGATCTCGCCGTAGTCGGCGTCGTCCTCGTTGGCCGGGTCGTAGTACGGGCCGCTCCAGCCCTGCACCGGGCGGCGGTTGTCGCCCTCGTAGAGGGTGTGCGGGGTGATCGGCTCGCCCTGCTGGGTCTGGGCGCCGTGCTGGAACGCCGTGGCGAGGACGAAGGGCTTGAAGGTGGAGCCGACCTGGTAGTCGCGGCGGGTGGCGTTGTTGACGAACTGCCGGGTGTAGTCGACGCCTCCGTAGAGGGCGACGACCTTGCCGCTCGTCGGGTCGATGGCCGCGCCCCCGACCCGTACGTGACGGTCGGTGGGGTTGCGGTCCGGGTCGAGCTTCGAGGTCACGTGCTCGTCGACGGCCTTCACGAAGGCGTCCTGCTTGGCCGGTTCCAGGGTGGTGGTGATGCGGAAGCCGCCGGCGGCCAGCGTCTTGTCGTCGATGCCGGCGTGCTCGGTCAGATACTGCTCGACGGCCTGGACCAGATAGCCGCGCTGCCCGGAGAGCCCGGCCGAGGGGCGCGCGGGCTGCGGGGCGGGGAAGACGGCGGCTGCGCGGGCGGCGGGGGAGAGCCAGCCCTCCTTGACCATGCCGTCGAGGACGTAGCGCCAGCGGGCGAGCGCCCGTTCGCGGTTCTCGGGGTGGACGGCGACGTCGTACGCGTTGGGGGCGTTGAGCAGCGAGGCGAGGTAGGCGCCCTCGGCGGTGTCCAGGTCGTGGGCGTCCTTGCCGTAGTAGGCGCGGGCGGCGGCCTGGATGCCGTAGGCGTTGCGGCCGAAGTAGCTGGTGTTCAGATAGCCCTCGAGGATCTCGTCCTTGGTCTTCTCGCGGCCCAGCTTGAGCGCGATGAAGAACTCCTTCGCCTTGCGGGTGAGGGTCTGTTCCTGGCCGAGGTAGTAGTTCTTGACGTACTGCTGGGTGATGGTGGAGCCGGACTGGCGGCCCTTGCCGGTGAGGGTGTTCCAGGTGGCGCGGATCATGGCCCGGGGGTCGACGGCGGGCGAGCCGCGGAAGTCGCGCTCCTCGGCGGCGAGGACGGCGTGCTGGACGGTGACCGGGACCCGTCGCAGGCTCACGTTCTCCCGGTCGATCTCGCCGTCGCGGGCGATGGGGGTGCCGTCGCGGTAGAGGAAGAGGTTGGACTGGGCGACCGCGGTGGCGTTGGCGGCCGGGATGTCCACGAGGAGATAGCCGGCGACGAGGCCGCCGAGCAGGAGCAGGACGCCGAGGACGACGAGGCCGAACAGGCGCCGCAGGATGCGGCGGGGCCGGCGCGGCCTGGAGGGCGGGGCGGGGACGGTCGGGTCCCGTGGTTCCCAGGAAGGCTCGGCGGTCCGAACCTCTCGCGTACCGGATGAAGGGGACATAGCATCACATCCTGCCCTCAGGAGCCCCGAAGGGGCGGGAAAACACGAGCCCGAAAGGGGCGACGGCGGGAAAACCGGTCGCGGCGGCACGGGAAACCCCTCTAAGGTCGTGCGCTTTGGTGCCGAGGGGAGAGGGGACGTGGCGTGCGGGGCGTGCTGCGGCTCTACGCGACGGTGGCGGCCGGTGGTTTCCGGCGCCATGCCACCTACCGGGTGGCCACCGCGGCGGGGGTGTTCACCAACACGGTCTTCGGCTTCATCCTGTCGTACACCTATATAGCCCTGTGGGAAGCCCGCCCCGGTCTCGGCGGATACGCCATGGGCGACGCCCTCGCCTATGTGTGGATCGGGCAGGCGCTCATCACCGTGTGCGGACTGATGGGCGGCGGTTTCGAGGACGAACTCATCGAACGGATCCGGACGGGCGACATCGCGGTCGACCTCTACCGGCCCGCCGACCTCCAGACCTGGTGGTTCGCCGCCAACCTGGGCCGTTCCGCCTTCCAGCTGCTCGGCCGCGGGGTCGTCCCCATGGCCTTCGGCGCCCTCGCCTTCGACCTGACCCTGCCGTCCCGCCCCTGGACCTGGCTCGCCTTCGTCACCGCCGTGATGCTCGGCTCGGCCGTCAGCTTCGCCCTCTGGTACCTGGTGGCCATGAGCGCCTTCTGGCTCCTCGACGGCCAGGGCGTGGCCCAGGTCGCCTGGCTCGGCGGCCTGTTCTTCTCCGGGATGCTGCTCCCGCTGAACGTCTTCCCGGGCTCGCTCGGCGAGGTGGCGCGGATGCTGCCCTGGGCGTCGCTGCTCCAGGTCCCGGCCGATGTCTACCTGGAGCGGTACGAGGGGTGGGGGCTGCTCGGGGCGTACGGCTTCCAGGCCTGCTGGGCGGCCGTGCTGCTGGCGGCGGGCCGGGCGGCGCAGGCGGCGGCGACGCGGAAGGTGGTGGTGCAGGGTGGCTGAGTCCTATGAGCTGGAGGCGTCCTACGGGCCGGAGGGGGCCCATGGCCAGATGGCGGGCGGGCCGGAGGAGGCCTGGGGGCGGCCGGCGCAGGAGCGGGAGGGCGTCTGGGGCCGCGCGTACCGCATGGCCGGCGAGTCCTGGCGTACGTACCGGATGGTGGCGGCCATGTGGATCCGCTCCACCATGACGTACCGCTCCTCCTTCGCGCTCACCCTCCTCTCCTCCTTCACCGTCACCTTCTTCGACTTCGTCGTCATCCTCCTGATGTTCGGTCAGGTCCGTGGCCTCGGCGGGTTCTCCTTCGCCGAGGTCGCCTTCCTGTACGGGACGGCGGGGACGTCCTTCGGGCTCGCGGACCTGGCGCTGGGCTCGCTGCAGAGGATGGGCAAGCGGGTGCGCGACGGGTCCCTCGACACCTTCCTGCTGCGGCCCGCCCCGGTCCTCGCCCAGGTCGCGGCGGACAAGTTCGCCCTGCGGCGGCTCGGGCGGCTCGCCCAGGGGCTGCTGGTCCTGGTGTGGGGCCTGGTCCTGCTCGATGTCGCCTGGACGCCCGTGAAGGTGCTCCTGCTGCCGGTGATGCTGCTGAGCGGTGCGCTGATCTTCGCCGCGGTGATGGTGATCGGCGCGTCGGCGCTGTTCTGGATGCTGGACGCGGCGGAGGTCACCAGCTCGTTCACGTACGGCGGCAACACGCTGCTCCAGTACCCGCCGACGATCTTCGCCCAGGACCTGGTGCGCGGTGTCGTCTTCGTCGTGCCGCTCGCCTTCGTGAACTGGCTGCCCGCCCTGTACGTGCTCGGCCGGCCCGCCCCGGCGGGGGTGCCGGGCTGGACGGCGTTCGCCTCGCCGCTGGTGGCGGCGGCGTGCTGCGCCGTCGCGGGGTGGGCGTGGCGGGCGGGCCTTCGTAGCTACCGATCGACAGGAAGCTGAGACGCCGTGGGATTCATCGAACTGCACGAGGTGGAGAAGGTCTTCACGGTCAGGAAGCGGGCCGGTCTGCTGCGCCGCGAGAAGCGGGAGGTCAGAGCGGTCGACGGCATCTCCTTCACCGTGGAGAAGGGCGAGATAGTCGGCTACATCGGCCCCAACGGTGCCGGGAAGTCCACCACCATCAAGATGCTCACCGGCATCCTCACCCCGAGCGGCGGCCGGCTGCGCGTCGCCGGCATCGACCCGTCGCGCGAGCGCAGCAGGCTGGCGGCGCGCATCGGCGTCGTCTTCGGCCAGCGCACCACCCTGTGGTGGGACCTGCCGTTGCGCGACTCGTACCGGCTGACCCACCGCATGTACCGCATCCCCGACGACCGCTTCCGGGAGAACCTCGCCCGCTGCGTGGACCTCCTCGACCTCGGTGAGCTGCTCGACGTGCCCGTACGCCAGCTCTCCCTCGGCCAGCGGATGCGCGGCGACATCGCCGCCGCCCTGCTGCACGACCCGGACGTGCTCTACCTCGACGAGCCGACCATCGGCCTGGACGTCGTGTCCAAGGCGAAGGTGCGGGAGTTCCTGCGCGAGCTGAACGCCACCCGCGGCACGACCGTGCTGCTGACCACCCACGACCTCACCGACATCGAACAGCTCTGCTCCCGGGTCATGGTCATCGACCACGGCCGTCTGATGTACGACGGGGAGCTCGCCGGCCTGCACGAGGCGGGGGAGAGCGAGCGGCTGCTCGTGGTCGACCTGGCCCGGGAGACGGCGCCGATCGATGTGCCGGGTGCCCGTTTCGTACGGGCGGAGGGGCCGCGCCAGTTCCTCGCCCTGCCGTCCCACGCCTCGGCGGCGCCGGTGGTGGCGGCGGTGGCCGCGGCGTACCCGCTGGTTGACCTTTCGGTGCGGGAGCCTGACATCGAGTCGGTGATCGCGAAGATGTATGCGGGAACGGTGGGAACGGCGGGAACCGCGGGAACTCGGGATGCGGGAACTCGGGATGCGGCCGGGGAGTCCCTCAGATAGGGAGGTGAGGTGACGGTGCCATGGTGAGCTTCACGTACACGGCGGCGGACGAGGAGAAGAGCAGGGGCGTACGCCGCATGAAGGCGTTCGCCGCGTCGCTCCTCGGCTTCGTGGCGGTCGTCTACGCCCTGGCCACATGGGCGAAGTCCGCGGACGCCGGGGCCTGGGCCGGCTATGTGGCCGCCGCGGCGGAGGCGGGCATGGTCGGCGCGCTCGCGGACTGGTTCGCGGTGACGGCCCTGTTCCGCCGCCCGCTGGGCCTGCCCATCCCGCACACCGCGATCATCCCGACGAAGAAGGACCAGCTGGGCGCCTCGCTCGGCACCTTCGTCGGCGAGAACTTCCTGTCCGCCGACGTCGTACGGGGCAGGCTGCGCGGCTTCGCCATCGCCAGCCGCCTCGGCACATGGCTGGCGGACCCGGCGCACGCCGACCGGGTGACCTCCGAGCTGGCCGCGGCACTGCGGGGCGCCCTCACCGTGCTGCGGGACTCCGACGTGCAGGCGATCGTCGGCGAGGCGATCACCCGGCGGGCGGAGGCTGCGGAGATCGGCCCGGGCCTCGGCAAGACCCTGGAACGGGTGGTCTCCGACGGCGCCCACCACCGGGCCGTGGACCTGGTCTGCGCCCGCGCCCACGACTGGCTGGTGACGCACGGCGACTCGGTGATGGAGGCCGTCCAGGGCGGCGCGCCGGGCTGGACCCCGCGCTTCGTCGACCGGCGCGTGGGCGAGCGCGTCTACAAGGAGCTGCTCCGCTTCGTCACGGAGATGCGCGACATGCCGGCCCATCCGGCGCGCGGCGCCATCGACCGCTTCCTGCGGGACTTCGCCGCCGACCTCCAGGCCGACACCGACACCCGGGCCCGGGTCGAGCGCCTGAAGTCCGAGCTGCTGGCCCGCCCCGAGATCCAGGACGTCATCGCCTCCGCCTGGTCCTCGGTGCGCGCCCTGATCCTGGCCGCCGCCGAGGACGACCGCAGCCAGCTCCGCCGCCGCGCCCGCGCCTCCCTGATCTCCCTGGGCACCCGCCTCTCGGAGGACGCCCGCCTCCAGGCGAAGGTCGAGGGCTGGGCCGAGGACGCGGCCGCCTACGTGGTCACCACCTACCGCGCCGAGATCACCTCCCTGATCACCGACACCATCGCCGGCTGGGACGCCACCCAGACCTCCAAGAAGATCGAGGCCAACATCGGCCGCGACCTCCAGTTCATCCGCATCAACGGCACGGTGGTGGGCGCCCTCGCCGGCCTGCTGATCTACACGGTGAGCCACGCCCTGGGCGGGTGAGGGAGGGGCGGGAGAGGGGGGCGCCCGCCACGCGCCGGGCGCGGGCTCGGCCCGCCTCGCGGGTGAGGCGGAGGGTGACTGCGGCCTCAGCCCGCCTTGCGGGTGACGGCCCAGGGAGCGGGCGGCGCTGCCCGCGGGGTCAGCCTGCCTTGCGGGTGACGGCCCAGGAGGCCCCGGCCATCGCCCCGGCCACCGAGAACACCGCGGGCCACGCCCCGATCTTCTTCGCGAGCGGGTGGGACCCGGCGAACGCGGCCACATAGGCGGCCCCCAGCCCGGCCGCCGCCTTCCCTCCGGCCACCCGCTGCCACTCCCGCGAAGCCACCCCACCAGCCACCGCCAGCACCACCCCGCCGAGCGGCCGCTTCTTGGTCCACCGGGCGACGGCATAGCCGCCGACGAGGCCGGCGGCGGCGATGGCGGGGGAGAGGGTGCGGGGCATGGCTGTGGGCCTTCCGTTCGATGGAGACGATGCGGTCGAGCGTAACGAGGGCCTGGTCGGGGCGGGAGTTTCGGGGCTGTGTCTGGCCACGCGGCAAGGCCGGGCAGCCTTTCCCGCCGTAGGCGGGTGGTGCGTCGATGGGTATCGCGCCGGACCGCTGTGCGGTGCGGGTGTGTGGGTGGGGACTTCGCCACCCGCCTCATCTCCAAGGCCTTATCCGAGGCAGTCGACGACTGACGTGCGGCCCCGCCCCGGCCGCCCTCGCCGTTCACTCCTGGAGATCGTGATATGTGCCGAACAGTTATATCGACTGTAAGCGTCTGTCAGTGTCAACCGCGCAAGAAGCTGTAGATCGAGGAAGCTATGGCCTTGCCGAGGGGGATGGGGACGGCATTTCCGATCTGGGTGGCGATTTCCGTCTTTGAGCCGCACCAGCGGAATTCGACCGGAAACCCCTGGATGCGGGCGGCCTCGTAATGGGTAATGGGTCGTCCCTCCTCTGGGTGCAGGTAGCGCCCCTTCTCAGGCTTGAAGAACTCAGTCCTGATCGTGACGGACGGCTCTCCGCGGCGCAGGCGTCCCATCACATCACCGGTGCCGGAGTTGTGATTGTCCCAGCTGTCGGTCGACAGGGGGCTCACTGGCGTCTTTACTCCCGGCGGGTTAGGCGATGCGAAGATTTCGATCTTGCCGGATTCGTGGACGGTGTACCACTTGTTGCGCAGATCCTTACGGTTTCCCCCCTCGGGGATAGCAAGGTAGCGCGCGATGGAGAGTTGCTCAGGGTTGCGGCCGAAGTGTAGATCTCTGGTCGTGAAGATTCCGGGAACGACGGCGTCGACCTCGGGGATGTGATCCTTGCTGTCCGGAAGCTCGGTTCCGCTTATGCGGAGTACCTTCGACTCATCGAAGACGCTGTCTACGGCCTTCCAGTAGTCGAGTCCTCCGTCAAGCCCGGTCAGCTGTTGGTCGGGAATCCGCCCGACACCCTTGGGGCGCCGGATGTGGGTCCTTGTCGGATAGGCCATGGCGCGGCCGTTGTCGATATCGCGACGTACCCCGATGACGATGGCCCGGCGGCGCGCCTGAACGGCACCGTAATCTGCGGCGTTGAGCAGGTATCGCTTGGTCTTCTGTTCCTCAGCGTCTGACGGCTGAGCGCCGGGCGGGTCGACGAGGCGGTACTCGGCCAGCAGGCCCCCCTCCCGTACCTCGCTCAGCAGGTTCTGGAATTCGCTTGACTTGAGGAATCGATCGACGTTCTCGATGACGAAGACCTTCGGTCGGATCGCTGCGACGATCCGCACGTACTCTTCCCAGAGGCGGTTGCGCTCGCTGCCCTTCTTCTTGCGGTTCAAGGCGGAGAAGCCCTGGCAGGGCGGACCTCCGACGACGACATCTGCGTGGAGGCCCGGCTGCGGCTTCCATTTTTCGATGTCGCCGAAGTAGACCCTGGCCTCTGGAAAGCTCTTGTTAGGACGACCGCTCCCGAAGTTCACGGCGTAGGTTGCCGCTGCCGCCTTGTTGTGCTCCACCGCGGCAACGCTGTGGAAGACCGGCCCACGACCCGACGCCCCGGCCGGTCGGAACTCGTGGAACCCCTGGGTGAAGCCGCCGCAGCCTGCGAAAAGATCGACGACGGTGATGGGCTCAGGGCTGGTGGGACGGGGCGCGCGCATGGAGCGATCTTAGCTTCGCAGGGCCGATGCGATGGCCAGTCCGACAGCGGTCGCCAGGGGAGGGGGCATGGCGTGGCCGATCTGACGGTACCGGGACGTCTTGCCGCCGGCGAATCGCCAGGCCTCAGGGAAGGCCTGGATCAGCGCAGCCTGCTCGACGGTCAGCCTGGGGCTCTCGTTGGCCGGAAAGTCGGGGCCTGGGGGTTCATCGCCCAGGCTGTTGCCGTTGACCCGGAGAGCAGCCCATGCCTTCTTGCTTCCGGTCGGGCCAAGGTCCGCACCGCCTCGTCGCTCGGATCCGCCCACCAGGGCCGGCGCGAGCCGGTCGGCTTCCTGGGACCACTGCGCCGCCCCTGGCCAGCCACGTGAGGCCATCGACGGGCCGAGTACTCGACCGACGGTCGGCGATGCGGTCTCGAGCGGCTCGGGCCAGGCGAAACGGGAGAAGTACGGTTCCCGAAGCGCTATGAGGAAACCGCTGTTCCGGTTCTGCGGGACGCCGAAGTCTGCGGCATTGAGCACACGCCAGGAAACCCGAAATTCGGCGTCGCCCAGTTCCTTCTCGATCCACTCCCGGTCGTCATGGAACGCCGGGCTCTCCACCAGGTCAGGGACATTCTCAAGGAGTACTGCCTTCGGTTTGATGGCGCGTGCCAGCTCGACAGCAGATCGAAGAACCAGCCGTTCCTCCATGTCCTCGGCGCGTGCCACGGTGGCGGACGACCTCACACGGGGTAGTCCACCGCTCAGCAGGTCGACGCCGATGACGTCGGGACGCATGCCGGAATGAAACTGCACGACGTCCATGCAGACGACATCCCATTCAGGTCGATTGAGATCGATGGTGAAGCACGCATCGGCTTTTCTGTCGATGAGGAGGACCGGGTCGAATCCCGCGAGCTCTAGTCCGAGTGCCTGGGCTCCGGTTCCGGCACAGATCTCCACCGACCTGAACCTCACCTCCGCCGAGGAAGCGGGGGCAGGACGCTGAGCGTCGACGGACTCCTGAGCCACGGCACGCAACTCGTCGTCCAGTGCCACTTCCTCGATGCCGTCGAACAGCACGAAGGGTGCCAGTCGAAGCAGACGCTTGAGGAAGTCGCGGAGGGTCTCTCGTTCGTTGAGCCCCTTCAGATCCAGGCCGTTCCAGACACGAAGGATGGCGCGCACCATGTGAGGACTTCCACCGAGCGCGGAACGGCGGGCGTAGATCTGGTCGAAAGCAGCCTCACCGAGGATCTTGAGTGCGCCGTAGGGATCCGATGTGTCGGAGGAGTGCACGAGCTGCGCACGCCACCAGAGCCGACCGAAAACATGACGGGTGAGGTCCGTCCCGAGAACGCGATCTTTCGGCGGTCGGGGGTAGCGCCAGTACGCGACGTCGGGGAGTACGGCAAGAGCGAGGAAGGCCCAGACGTCTCGCGAGGCCGCCTCCGCGGGGACCATGCCCATCTCCCCATGCAGGAGTGCGGCGAGCGCGAGATCGAATTCGGCGTTGCGAGTACGGACCGATGCGTCCGGGAAGCCGCCGCGTTCGGCGAGTTCCACCACTGCCCTGCGCAGCTCCTTGAGTCGCTCCACCGACACGCGATCGCCGCCTGTGGCCACGTAGACCGCCGACGGATGCGCGTAGGTCACACGCTCGGTGAGCTCGCTGATCGAGAGGTCTCGGTACTCCTCGAAGAGCCGGTGCGCCTCCTGGTTCAGCAGGCGCGGATACAGAAGGCTCATCACGACACCTCGAAGATCTTGACGGCGGCCTGAAGGTCCGAGGCGAAGAGGGCCGGTGACTGCAGGCGGCGCAACCGGACGTCGGTGATGGACTGCCCAGGGAAGAGCTGATCGAACAGGCTCAGGAGCGTGGCTCCGAGGGAGCCGTCGGAGTAGTCGGACTCCTCGGTGAAGTCTTCGTGGGCGAGTGCGTATTCGATCATGGTTCGTGCGGCGTCCGCGTACACCGCGGAGAGCACGATCTGATCGACTGCACGCGGTTTGTGGGCGTTCTCGAAGGCCGCGGTGGTGACTTTGTTCTGTTCGTTGACCAGGAGAAGAAGGGAACCCATCGTGGCGTTCTCCAGACTGCCGCTGATCTGCAGATGCCAGGCCGCCCCCTCCGGAAAGGACGTGTTGGCGAAGTCGATCACAGCCATGGGGAATTGTGGCGCGTCGCCCTGAAGACGAACCGACTCCCGGTCGCTCCAGAGCACTGAGCCGGCGCGACGGGGAGACGAGGGCCGTCCGTCGGTCCGGCCTTCGGCCAGAACCAGAGCGGTGTCGAGGAGAAGGAGTCCACCCAGGTCGGCCCCATGCAGCCGGACCTCCAGTTCGACATCGTGGACGCCCCCGTCGGTGAGGCGCGCGCGGTGGCCGGGGCCGCTCAGGTTGGATCCGGTGGCCGTCCACACGGTGGCCAGGGTGAGCGGCGTGTCGTCGGGCAGGCCGCACTGAGCACGAACGCGATCGAGGTCCACGCGAACACTCCTACGGAAAGAGAGGTCCATCCGGTAGTCCCAGTGCGGCAGCGCCTCGGGCAGAGACACCTCCCCGTCGTCGATCACGAGTCGCCAGGAAGCGGCCGTGACCACGTCCTCGGAGGGGCTTCGGTATGGGAGTACGCGCCTGCTCATCAGGTACTCACCGCCTCGACCCTGATACCGATCTCGGTCATCGTGTCAGGTGCCGGCCGTACGACGGCGCGCCAGACGGACTCACCGCCTTCGATCACGCAGGTTTCCGACGCGTGCAGGCGACCGTCGAGATCCTCCCAGCCGACGAGTGTCGGCATGTGCGCCCCGATAGGCGGATCGGTCTCGCGACCTCCCACTCCGGGGAGCGCCACAGCGAGGTCGACATAGACCCGCTGCGGTACGGGCACAGGCAGGCGGAATTCCTGGACGAGCACAGTGAGATCGCCGCGATCGTCGTAGTAGGGGTCTCCGACGTACTGCACTCGCGGCCGGCGTCGTCGTGCGGACGTGCCGGTCTCACCGGAGTCGGCGAGGTCGCCGTCGCTCGGGTCCCACACGTCATGAGCGGCGTCTTCGCGGCCGCCCGCTGACGCGGCTCCGCGTGCGCTGCCGGTCGCGACGGCTCTGCTGCGTCCTGCGGTCTCCTGGACCCCGGCGCGCGTGGCTGTGCTTCCGGGCTTCGAGTAGGCGGTCGCTCCGCCGATGCCCCAGGCCCCACCGACCAGCCCGGAGAACATCGTGCTCGCTGCTCCCAGGGCGACGCTACGGGCGCCGGGTCGGGTGACCCCGTCGAGTGTCAACAGCTGGTCGAGGGCTTCCTTGATGCGGGTGAACGTGGCGGTGACGAATGTGCTCTCGGGACGTTCAAGGGAATGAGCGTTCCACGCGTCATGAGTGGGAGGCTCGGCCTTCGCGTAGACCTCGTCCATGCTCTCGTCCGCGCGGAACACCCCGGCATAGGCGATGTTCTCGCTCGGGGGCTTGGGGCCCGGCCGGTAGGTCACCACCAGCTCGGCGGGACGCATCAGGCAGACATGATGAACGAGGCTCTCGATGTTCAGCATGCGTGCTGCACGACTCGGTTCCATAGGAGGGCGAATCCTCTTCACAAGCCCGAGGCGCCCGAGATGCCGCCTTGGCTTGTGGCACGCCAGATCGCGACCGTCCGGCCCGGTCAGCGTTTCGTAGGCGGACACGAACATGTCGAGGGGAGCGGTCGCCCGCGGATCCGGAACGGGGTGATCGACCCCGTCGCAGGAGACGGAGAACCGCATGGCGGGTGTACCCCCGTCGACGGAGATCATCTTCGGCCAGAGGTGCCAGGCGATGGTCTCGGCCAGATAGTCCGCCGCCTCAGAGAGGGACAGATCGTCTTCGTCCAGGCATGGATCGACAACGATCACGGCCGTGCCGGTCTCGTCAGGCCCGAAGGGTCTCAGCCCGAGACGGCGGGCAACGGTGTCCGCCTGCGATCCGACCAGGGGCTCGATGACCTCGCCCGAGGCATCACCCCACCAGTGGCGTCCCGTGAAGCGGCGTTTCTCGCCGTTCTTGACAGCTACATGACTCTTCCAGAGGGTGCACCCGATGAGCCGGGTCTCGACCTCACCCTGGGGATTACGGCACCGTGTGTGGACGAGAATCGTGCCTGGCTTCGAGAGCATGTAGAAAATGCCCTTTCCGAAGCCGTAGGTTCCGCCGCCCAGCGCCGTGTCACGGGGCTCGCCGATGTTGCGGATGAAAGAGACGAAGTCGCGGTCTGGCCCCACCGCATCGTTGGCACGAGTGGGGCCGCCCAATCCACGGGTTCCACGGTCTGAGACGGACAGAAGCCGGACTGAACCGTGCCTGAGTGTGTTACGCAGCGGGAAGTCGTCTGCGCCTGCGGGAGCACCCGCGAGCAGGAGTCCGCGCCATGTGCCGACGTGGGCGGGGCCGACGGTCGACAGGTCGATGCGGAAGTCGACAGGGCCGTCGGACGACGAGGAACGGGCATCCCAGCTGTTCTGAGCAGATTCACGCACGAGAATGGTGAGCAGGTCGAGCTCCGGGCGGCCGAGTTGATTGCGGATCCCCTCGGCGGCGCTAGCCCCTTCCGGCGGATACGGCTGGGAGAACCATCGGGGCTCGTTCACTGCGCCTCCTGGGTGATGGCGTCAATTACCTGCACCACCTCGTCGTCCGTCAGCGGCACGGGGAGGTCACCGGACAGATCTATCGTGTAGTCGACGTCCTGGACGGACACGGACAGGCCCGCATCGGCAAGGTCCCTGGCCGTAAGCCTGGGGAAGCCGGCGTCGACGGCGTACCATCTCTCCTCGTCGACGAGGAACCGCACATCGCGATAGCGGTCGGCGTCTCCCAGGCGGTATCCCGCGGTTGCGAGAAGCTCGAGAAGCGTTCCCTCGTCGTCGCAGAGTCGGAGAGCCCGAGCGACGAGCTCCACGACGGAAGTACCGAGGGTGGCCGCGGGCGTGGCTTGCAGGCGGAACCACACGAGATTGAGGGAACCGTCATCCGGGTGGTCGAGTTGGTCAAGTCCGTGGATACGAGGCCTCCGCCCGGCGGTGGTGCCGGCCTTCACCTCAAGGGCCTTGGGTCCGGAGGAGAAGTCGTGGCGATGCCCGTCCGGCCCGAGCCAGAGCCGGTGTGCACTCGGGTCCTGCTCCAGCAGACGGCAGAGAACGGTGAGCTCGCCGAAGAGTCCTGCGAGCTGTTCGCGCGTCAGAGGAGCTCCGTGAGCGCGGAAGAGCTCCTTCCAGCGGTCGAGCACATGATGGAGCGCCTTCAACGGATTCTCCGGGATGCTTTCGGCCGCGCTCAGTACGTCGACACAGAGCTCTGTGAAGAGATCGTTGAGATCGCTGCGCAGACATGCCAGGTCCGCATAGTGCTGGTAAGTCTCCTCATCCTCCAGGGGACGCCTGCGCAGCTGCAGAACCGGCCCGTCCAACCCTGGGCGCACCCTGCGTTGCGCTGAGATCGGCACGAGGACATGCCGGTACCCGTCGTGGTCGACAGCCACTGCCAGCCGATTGTCCTGCTCGACGACAATCGGAAGATGAGAGATACGCAGGCGCCGTTCTCCTGTGGGCTGTTCGGCCTCAAGGGCGGTCCAACGCTCCTCTACGAGCCGCCGCAGTATCTCCTCGCTCATGCGTCGTCGCTGTCGAGGATGCTGTAGTCCTCGTCTTCGAGACGAATATTGGACAGATCGGCCGAGATGTATTTCTCCACGGTGCTGTCCTGTACCGGAGCCGGGAAGACCAGGCCCACGCCGATGACGTGTTCCTCGGCGTTCAGGGGTTCACGCTTCAGCTTCGAAGGGCTGGGCGCCGAGACCTTGTCGATGGGGTAGAGGACCAACAGGCCGGTGTCGGGCAGTTCGACACGGCGCCGGTCCATGATGCCCTTCTCGGTCAGATTCGAGACGTCCCCGGCGAGGTCGACCGCGGCGTCCCGACGGCTCATCAACGTCTTGATATCGGCGAGGCCCGGCGTCGGATTCGGCACGGCCAGGCGGGCACGCACGTTGCGTCCCACAGAGACGCCGGGGGCAAAGGTGAACTCCTCACCCCTCGGGTTACCGACGATCGCGATGTTCCATCGGCGAAGCGAGCCTGCCGCCACCCGCTTACGGATGTACCCAGTCAGCAGGTCGGCGTCGTTCTCCGGGGAGTGCTCGTGGAACTTGTAGGTGGAGAGAAAGTCAAGAACCAAGTCGTAGGGAACGTCGCGATAGACGAATCGGCCTTCCGCCAGGCGCCTCTCCACCGCGACGGCGTTTGCGAGGGAGGCCCCGACCAGGGCACGGGCTGCGTTGATGTTTCCGCGCAGCCAGTCGCCGTCGGTATGGAAGTAGTGGGTCTGGACGCGCTTACCGCCGTACGAAGATGCTGCCGTCACGGCGTCGCGCATCTTCGCCGCAGCTGTGACACGCAGGTTGGGATGAGTACGTAGCCGAACCGCGAAGGTGAGTGGAGTCTCGTCCTCGGTCATGTAGATGTCGATGTCACGACGCATCTCGGTCTCGACCGTGGCGAGGTGTCGGAACCACTCGGCCAGTTCGTCCGTCATCCAGATTCTGGGGAGGTCCGCGTAGCCGTTGCGGAAACCGAACCAGCGGCCCATCTGGAGCAGAGTGTCGTACGCCGAGACGGCACGGACGAAGTAGCTGACCGAAAGACCTTCGAGGGTCAGGCCGCGCGACAAGGTGTTGCCGCCCACGGCGATCGCGGTGACGGGGCCGTTCTCGTAGTCCAAGCGGTCTTCGCTGTTCGAGTTGTCCATGATGATGCGACAGCTCTTGAGGACCTCGGGCAGCTCGGGAAGCAGCTCGTCGAAGGTCACCTTCGTCTCGCCGAACTCCTCGGCGGGCACGCGTGTGGTCTCCTTATCCCACAGGTCGCGCAGTCGAAGCAGAAGAGCGTTGTCCGACAGAGACAGGGCGGTGTGGTCGCGCAGGTGCTCCAACGGAGCACGGAAGCTGTCGTGCACCGTGGTGTTGACACTCGTGTGTATGAGCATCGTGCTGTGGCTGTTTCCCGTGCCGCGGACGCGTCGGGCGGCGGTGACCAGCCAGAAGTACTCGATCGCTGTCTGGAGCGTGTCGGTGATGACCGGCTCGAAGCCCTCTACGTCCGCTTTCGTCGCCGGCCGGACACAGGGGACGTCGTCCTTGGGGACGGACCGGATCATGTCGTGGCCGTCGTCGACCTGCTCGGGGTCCTCGCCGTCAAGCGCGTAGCGGCCGAACAGGACCTCTGTGCCGAAGTGACCCTGTGGCTTGGGCAGGTTGACTACGAAGTCCTTGGGGTACAGATCTGCGGCGCTCGGGTCGATCAGCAGGTTCGCGAAGGGCGACGCCGTGTATCCGACGTAAGCGGACCTCGGCAGCGTGCCCATGATGTCGAGGATCAGCGGATTGATCGACTTGGTCGCCACCGTCGCCTGGTCGGCCTCGTCGTCGATGATCAGCGTCGGACAGTCCTTCAGGTAGTCGGATGCCTTCTCCAGCCACTGGTAGAGCTTGCGCAGGACGGTCGCGTTCTTCTTCACCACACACAGCACGCGTGTGCCGTTGCTCTTCCCGAAGTATGAAGCCGGGTTCTCCTGTGGGGTGAAATCCCGGTCCAAACCGGTCAGTTGGGACCACATTGCAGGGTTCGGCTCGACGAGCTGCTGCACCAGTCGTGCCTGGGTCTGGCGGCGCAGCCCGTTGTGCACGCCCGCGAGAACGATGAACAGCTTGTAGCCGCGATCGGCAGCCTTGGCGATGACCGAGGTGAAGTTCGTCGTCTTTCCGGACTGCACGTAGCCCACGACGAGCCCACGGGTCGAGAAGGACTTCTCCTTGGGGTGGTTGAGCAGGGAGACGACTCGCGTGGAGGAGTCGTCCAGAGACCTGATGGCGGGTTCCTCTGGCCATCCGTCCTTGCGCAGGATGTCAACGATCGCAGGCCAGCACTTGTCCTTTGGGTGCGGCCCGGTGTACCAGGTGTCGCGATTGCCCAGAATGACCGCGTGGGGCTCCTCGAGCTCCCTGATGCGCACAGTCTGCTGTTCGTGTCGATCGCGGATCTGCTGGATGATCTCCGGGCTGATGCCGAGCTGTTCCAGCCTCTTGACCGCCTCCGAAGGCGGGAACGAGTCCAGGAGAGCCTTGAACGTGTCGTACATGCCGTCGAATGCATCGGTCATGGGCGGTGACCGCTCCCCTGTCTCGTGCGCTTGTGGTCGATTGAACCCAGGGGGCGCTCCGACGTCGTGGGGGCATCTGCGTGAGCAGCGTGCCGGCACGTCACCTTCGTTCAAGGTCATACATTATTGGGTGGCCTGACTCCTGAAAAAGGGCACGGCTCTCGCAAGTGGTACAGATGCGATCGCTCAGTGGCCGGAATGCGCCCGATTCCGCGGTGATCGATGCCCGACTCTGTCACCTTGACCGGCGATGCGACGGTCGTAGAGTTCTCGAACACGAGCTGCTGCCTCAGATGGGTCCTCGTGCTCCCACACGCGGAGCACGGCCCAGCCGGCTTCCTGCAGCAGCCGGTCCGTCTGGCGATCGCGCGCGCGGTTCTTGGCAGCCTTGTCAGCCCAGTATTCCGCGTTGGTCTGGGACACGGTGAAGTGCTCGGGGCACACGTGCCAGAAGCAACCGTCTAGGAACACAGCGATGCGAGCCCGGGTGAAGACGAGGTCGGCCGTTCTGCGGATGGCGGGAATCGGACGTTCGGAGACGTGGTAGCGGAGGCCCAGAGCGTGGACCGCGCTTCGCAGAGCGCGCTCCGGTCTGGTGTCGCGCCCCTTATTCGACTGCATGTTGCGGCGGCGAGCAGCCGAAGACGCCCAAGATCCTTCCGGAGGGTTCCACGGCTCCGGTTCCTGCATCGTTCCGCTCCTGCGCTCGGCTGCTGATAGCTCCATCCTTACGCCAATTGGACGATGCAGGAAACCGGCCGTGCATGGTCACCCCACGTCCGCCCCGTGGCACTCCCCATACGTCCGCCCCGACCCGCACCAGCAAGCCGCGCCCCTTGCCGGGGGCCACGGAGTCGCGCGGCCGCGGGCGGCGAGGGTGGTGGCGTATTGGGGGAGGAGGTCGGCGTTGGCGGGGGTGGAGGACTCGGAGGCGGCGAAGGCCTCGTAGGAGGGGACCGTGGCCGGGACGATGCCCAGGTTGGGGGTGCCGGACTGGGCGAGTTCGCGGAGGGAGGCCTCGATGTCGGTGAGGTGGGCCCGGTAGGTGGGGTACTCGGCCTCCAGCTCCGGGTAGGCGGCCAGCAGCTCGTCCAGTTCCGGTTCCGGCCAGTGGAGGACGGCGACCGGGAAGGGGCGGGAGAGGGCCGTGCGGTAGGAGCCCAGTTCGGAGCGGAGGCGGGTGATCTCGGCCTGGAGCTCGGCCGGGTCGGAGGAGCCGAGGGCCCACAGGCGCTTGGGGTCGTGCAGCTCGTCCAGGGGCACGTCGCCCGTGTGGAGGCGGTCCGCCAGGACGTCGTGGTCGTCGTGCTCCAGGGCGAGCAGTCGGCGGACCCGGTGGCGGGCCGCCAGGAGGGACTGCACCGCGAAGGAGATCTCCTCGCCCGGCACCACGAGCAGGGCGGCGGCCTCCGAGAAGGTGGCCTCCGACGCCTCCAGCTCGTCGTGGGACTCCAGCGTCTCCGCGACGATCTCCCACGGCGCCGGCTCCGAGGGGCGGGCCCGACGGACGCCGTCGATGATCGCCCGGGCCTCGGCCTCGTGCCCGTACTCCCACAGGTTCGCCGCCTTCAGCGCCCTGATGAGGAGGGGCCTGGCGGGGGAGGAGTCGAGCAGCGAGTCGTACAGGGACGTCGCTTGCTCGCGCTCGCCGGCCAGCTCCAAATGGGCCGCCGCGCGGAGCAGCAGGGGTTCGCGGTCCTCCGGGTACTGCCCCGCGGTGCGGAGCAGACGCTCGGCTTCGGTGGTGTGATCGGCAGGCGTGTCGGGGCGCATGTCGACCACCGTACTGCTGTACGCCCCTGGAGAGTTGGCGCCCCAGCGCTTATGGTGCGCGCCGTGCTGGTTCGGCGAGGGTCCCGGCGGCGGGGCCGCAGTCCGGTGGTCCGCCAGGCGCGCGCGGGGCGCGGGCCCCTGGCCCGTGCGCTCTGGGTCGGCGCGGAAACCCTCGTCACCTGCGGCGTTCTCGTTCTCCTCCTCGTCGTCCACCAGCTGTGGTGGACCAACCAGCAGGCTCGTGCCGACGCCGTCGCGCAGGTGCGCAACCTGGAGGAGGAGTGGGACTCCTCACCCCAGGCGTCGATCCCGGAGTCGGCGCCCGTGAACGTGGCACCTTCCGAGCTGCCCTCCGACAGTCCCGAAGCGTCTGAGAGTTCCGAAGGGTCCGAGAGTCCCGAGAGTCCCGAGGGTCTGAACCCCTCCGCGCCCGCCCCACCCGACGTTCCCTACGCCGTCCTCCGCATCCCCCGCCTCGGCCTCACCGTCCCCGTCGCCCCCGGCGTCGGCAAGCGGTCCGTCCTCGACCGCGGCTTCGCCGGCCACTACCCCGGAACCGCCGGGCCCGGCCGCACCGGCAACTTCGCCCTCGCCGGGCACCGCAACACCCACGGCGAGCCCTTCCGCCACATCGACCGGCTGCGGCCCGGCGACACCCTCACCGTCAGGACCCGCGAGCGCACCCACACCTACCGCGTCGACCGGATCCTCCCGCAGACCTCGCCCCGCGACACCGGCGTCATCGCGCCCGTGCCCCGTTCGCTCCACAAGCCGTCGTACGGGTACGACGCACCCGGCGCCTATCTCACGCTCACCACCTGCACCCCGGAGTTCAGCTCGCGCTACCGGCTCATCGTGTGGGCCAGGCTCGTCCCGCCGCGAGCGTGACCGCCGCCCCGCCCAGGCCGAGGGCCGCCGAGACGAGCAGGGCCGTGTCGGCGCCTGTCGTCGCCAGGGCGAGGGAGAGGGCCACGCCCGCCGCCGAGCCGATGTAGCGGGCGGTGTTGTTGGCGCCCGAGCCCATCGCCGCCCGCTCCTGCGGTACGGAGTCCACGGCGAGCCGCGGCAGCGCGGCGTTCAGCAGGCCGCTGCCGGCGCCCGCCACCAGCAGACCGGGCAGGAGGCGGAGCCACGCGCCCTGGGCCAGCGCGCCGTACAGGGCGAGCGTCCCCGCCGCCGAGAGCACGAAGCCGAGAGCCAGTTGGTACGGGGCGGAGAGCCGGCCCGCGAGACGGCGGGCCTGCAGGGCCACCACGAACGCCGTGCCCGACCAGAGCAGGAACAGCCAGGCCGTGGCCAACGGGGACATGCCCGCCCCGCGCTGGAGCAGCGCCGGCAGCACGCTGAAGAAACCGATCACCGCGAGGCCAGTGAACAGCGCCCCCGCCGTCGCCGCACGGAACGCCGGGCGCCGGAACAGCCCCAGGTCGATCATCGGCGTCCGGCCGCGCCGCTCGACCACCACGAACAGCGACGCCAGGACCAGGAAGGCGAGCGCGAGGAGCCCCACCGGCGGGCGCAGCCAGCCGTCCCGGCCGAGGGTGAGCGCGGTGAGCAGGGCCGCCAGGGCCAGGCCGAGCGCCAGGGCCCCGGCGACGTCCGGGCGCCCCTCCCGCGGCGCGCGGGACTCGGTGAGGGTACGGGGGGCGAGCGCGGCCACGGCCAGGGCGGCCGCCGCCAGCACCTCGTACGTCCAGCGCCAGCCGGCCAGAGCGCTGAGGGTGCCGGCGAGCAGCGGGCCGAGCGCGATGCCGGCGCTCACGAACGCGCCCCAGACGCCGGTCGCCCTGATCCTGTCAGGGCCCGTGGGATACGCGTGGGCGAGCAGGCCGAGGCTCGCGGCGAGGACGGCGGCGCTCGCCGCGCCCTGGGCGACGCGTGCCAGCGTGAAGGTGAGGGTGGAGGTCGCGAGGCCGCCGAGGGCGGTGGTGAGGCCGAGGCCGAGCGTGCCGAGCAGGAAGACCCTGCGCCGCCCGTGGTCGTCGGCGAGGCTCCCGGCCACGAGGAGCAGGACGGCGAGGCCGAGCGGGGTGCCGTTGAGCAGCCACGCCTGGGCGGAGGCCGGGGTGCCGAAGGCGCGGGCGGTGGCGGGGAGGGTGAGCATCGGGGCCGTGTAGTTCATCAGCGTGAGCGCGGTGGCGGCGCTGGTGACGGCGAGGGTCGCGCGGGGGCGGGGGGCTCCCCTTGATGGCGCGGAGGCGGGGCGGCCCCCGGCCGAGGCGGATGCGGTGCCCGAGGCGTGCGAGGCGTGCGAGGCGTGCGAGGCGTGCGGGTCACCCGAGTCATCCCAGTCACCCGAGGCACCCGAGGCACCCGAGGCGCCCGAAGTGCCTCCCCAGTCACCCGAGGCAGTCGTGGCAGCAGTGGCGGTCGTTGCGGCGCGGCGGGGCATGGCGTGCACCTCGGTTGTCGTCGGTCGGCCAGGGGGTGTAGTTGAGTTCGTTCAATGAACCTGACCGTATGAACCTGACCGTATCAGTTCAGGTTCATTCACTGAACCCACCGCGCTACACTCGGCTCATGGCCCTCGGCAAGGACTACGCGACCCAGCAGTGCTCCATCGCCCGCGCCCTCGAAGTCATCGGCGAGCGCTGGACCCTCCTCGTCGTCCGCGACGCCTTCTACGGCGTCCGCCGCTACAACGACTTCCTCGCCCACCTCGGCGCCCCCCGCGCCGTCCTCGCCGCCCGCCTCCAGGCCCTCGTCGACGCCGGCGTCCTCGACAAGCGCCGGTATTCGCAGGCGCCGCCGCGCGACGAGTACGTGCTCACCGAGCGCGGCATCGGCCTGTGGCCCGTGCTGCGCTCGCTCGGGCTGTGGGGGCGTGAGGCGCTGCCCGGCGCCGTGCCCGTGCGTCACTTCCACCACGTGGACTGCGGCACCGAACTCGGCCCCTACGGCGAGTGCCCGGCCTGCCGGATCCCCGTCCACCCCGCCGACGTCGAGATGCGGCCCGGCGCCGGCCTCGATCCGGACCCCGCGGATCCGGTCGGCCGGGCCCTCCTCGTGCCGCGCCGACTCCTCGTTCCCCTGGAACTCCCGGCGCCCGAAAGGCGTCGTGTATAACGGTCGGAAGATGCGAAAGGAGGAAGAGATGCTCAATCGGCAGCTGCTGCGCGTCCTCGCGCCGCTCCTCTTCCTCCTCGCCGTCGCCGATCTCCTGCTCTCCGAGGGTGCCGGTCTCTCCACGGCCTTCGCCATGGCCGCCGCCGCCTTCGTCTGCGCCCTGATCGGCGCCCGTACGGCTCTGCCCGTACCGCCCACCCGGGTGCGCACCGCCCTGCGCGACCGTGCCCGGCGTACGGCCTTCCTGCCGCAACGCGATCCCGACGCCTCCGGCCGCCGCAGGCCCCGGGCACCCGGCGGCCCCCTCCCGACGGCCGCGTAGGGGCGCCACCAAGCACATCGCGCATCGCGCATCGCACATCGCGCACTCCGCGCCGTGCGTACCGCGCATCGAAGAACGCGCATCCCACTCGGATTCCGAGGCCCCCACGCGGTTCCGTCCTGCCGACCTCATGAACATTCCGGCACGACGAGACCCCACGGAGGGCTCCCATGTCCGTTTTCGCCTCTCTGGTCGAGCACCTCGCCGACCTGCTCCAGCCGCTGTTCGCCACGGCCTCCACCGCCGCCGCCATCGTGCTCTTCACGATGGCCGTGCGCCTCGCGGTCCACCCGCTCTCCCGCGCTGCCGCCCGTGGTCAGAAGGCTCGCGTCCGGCTCGCGCCCCAGCTCGCCGAGCTGCGCACGAAGCACGCCAAGAACCCCGAACGGCTGCGGAAGGCGGTCATGGAGCTGCACGCCGCCGAGAAGGTCTCGCCCTTCGCCGGGTGCCTGCCGAGCCTGCTCCAGGCGCCCGCGTTCTTCCTGATGTTCCACCTCTTCTCCAGCGGGCGGATGGCCGGGCACAGCCTCCTCGCGGCGCCGCTCGGCGACCACTATCCCGACGCCCTCGCCCACGGCGGCCCCTTCGGCCCGGCCGGCCTGGTCTATCTCGTCCTCTTCGCGATCGTCGCCGCCGTGGCCACGTTCAACTACCGCACGGCCAGGCGGCAGAACGCCACCCTCGCCACCGGTGCCGTCGACCCGGGGCAGCCCGGCGCCGCGATGGCCGAGGGCCTGGCCAAGTTCATGCCGCTGCTCTCCTTCGCCACCCTGATCTCGGTCGCCGTCGTCCCGCTGGCCGCCGCCCTCTACATCGTCACCAGCACCACCTGGACCGCCGTCGAGCGCGCCTTCCTCTACCGGGACATGCCCGCGGCGGGCGGCGCCGGGGGCCGGGCGGTTACTCCCGCGTAAGGGTCCAGGGTGTGAACGGGGTCTTGCAGACTGACCCCTTCTCTTGGAGGATCGACCAATCCTCCGATGGCCGCACTCCATCGGCCGGGGCTCACCACGGCCCGCTCCCCGGGCCACCTCGACCACAGGGAGAAGACCATGAAGCTGCTGCGTGTCGGCCCGGCGGGGGCCGAACGCCCCGCCCTTCTCGACCAGGACGGGACGCTGCGCGACCTGTCGGCGCTGGTCGACGACATCGACGGCGGTCTCCTCGCCGACGGGGCCGCGCTCGACCGGATCCGTGCCGCGCTCGCCGCGGGCGTGCTGCCCGCGCTCGACGCGACCGGGCTGCGGATCGGCCCGCCGGTCGGCCGGATCGGCAAGGTCGTGTGCATCGGGCTGAACTACCACGGCCACGCCGCGGAGGTCGGGGCGGCGATCCCGGAGGAGCCGGTCGTCTTCCTCAAAGCCGCCGACACCGTCGTCGGCCCGGACGACATCGTGCTCGTGCCGCGCGGCTCGGTGAAGACGGACTGGGAGGTCGAGCTGGCGATCGTCATCGGCCGCACCGCCCGCTACCTGGAGACCGACGAGGAGGCCCTCGCCCACGTCGCCGGCTACGCCCTCGCCCATGACGTCTCCGAGCGCGAGTTCCAGATCGAGCGCGGCGGCACCTGGGACAAGGGCAAGAACTGCGAGACCTTCAACCCGCTGGGCCCGTGGCTGGTCACCGCCGACGAGGTGCCGGACCCGCAGGACCTCGGCCTGAAGCTGTGGGTCAACGGCGAGCTGAAGCAGGACGGGCACACCTCCGACCAGATCTTCCCGGTCGCCGAGGTGGTCCGCTACGTCAGCCGGTTCATGACGCTCTACCCCGGCGACATCATCAACACCGGCACGCCGGCGGGCGTCGCCATGGGGCAGCCGGAGCCCAAGCCGTACCTGCGCGCCGGCGACGTCGTCGAGCTGGAGATCGAGGGCCTGGGCCGGCAGCGCCAGGAGCTCAAGAGCGCCTGACGCGTCGGGTTGCCCCGAGTGCGGCCCCGAGTGCCGGGGCCGGGCGCTCGGGGCGGCGTTCGGGCGACGCCTCCGCCGCTCCGGGCGCGAGGCGTCGCGATTCCCTCCCGCTTTGTGCGTATTTTGCCGCTTATGTGCGCACCCGTACCGCCCCGGCGCCGTCGACAGCCGCCCGCCGCGTCGTCCGTGGCCGGCGCCGCCCTGCTCGCCGGAGCTCTGACCGCCACCGCCGCCGTCACCGTCACTGCCCTCGCCATCGGCACCGCCACCGGCACGGCCCATGCCACCGCCCTCGCCGAACCTCTCCCGGACGGCCTCGGTCCCTGCCTGCCGGGCAGCTGCCCCGGCCCGTACCCGGACATCCACAACAGCTTCGTCGCGGGCCGCGACAACAACATCAACGTCTTCGTCGGCGGCGACCTCCGCGTCCGCGAGGCGGCGGCCGAGGCCGAGGGCAAGGTCGTGGTCCTCGGCGACTTCGACATGAGGAAGCGGCCCGGCGTCTCGCAGGTCTACAACGTCGGCGTCGCGGGCGTCGGTTCACGCGTCCCGCCCGACAACGGCTCCGCCTTCCTCACCACGGGCGGCGACGTCACCATCGCCCCCGGCCAGCGCCTGCTGGCCGAGGAGGGCGTGGTCCACGGCGTCGTACGGTACGGGGGCACGCTCACCGGCACGGTCAGCCCCAAGGCGGTCGCCGACCCCAAGGCCGCCGACCCGTACAAGGGCCTCCGCGAGCGGCTGACCGTCGCCAGCCGCTGCTACGCGTACGTGGCGGGCGCGCCGCGCGCCGCCACCGGCACGGCCGTCAACAAGGGCGGCGCGACCGTCTTCACCGGCGACGGCAGGTCCGCGATCCAGGTCTTCACCGTCGACTTCGACCTGGAGTCGGCCAGGGGCGGTTCCCAGGGGCTGACCTTCAACCGGATCCCGGACGGCGCCACCGTCCTCGTCAACATGCTCGGCGCGCGGCGGACCGTCGACACGTACGTCAACGGCTTCCAGAAGGGGCTGCGCGAGCGGCTGCTGTGGAACTTCCCCGACGCGAGGAACGTGACCTTCGAGGGCAGCGGTCAGTTCGAGGGCAGCGTGCTCATCGGCGAGCCCTCCGGTACGGCGACGGTGACGATGCCCGGCATGAACGGGCGTTTCTACACGAGCGGTTCGCTCACCCATGCCTCGGTGGCGGGCGGGGGCGGCGGACAGGAGCTGCACGCGTACCCGTTCGACGGGGACCTGCCGTCCTGCGACGAGAACGAGCCCTCCCCGCCTCCCACCCCGACGCCTACGCCTACGCCCACACCCACGCCGGACCCGGACCCTGACCCGGATCCGAAGCCTGACCCTGACCCTGACCCTGACCCCGAACCGGAGCCTGACCCGGATCCCGACCCTGACAGCAACGGCGGCTCGACGAGCGGCGGTTCGACGGATGGCGGCTCGACGGACGGCGGCGCGGTCACCGGTGGCCACACCACCGGGGGCCAGACCTCCGGAGGGCACACCACCGGCGGGCACGCCACCGGAGGTCAGAGCACCGGAGGGCACACCACCGGCGGCGGTGAACTCCCCGACACCGGCTCCGGTTCCGCCGGTGCCAAGGTCTTCGCGGGCGTCATGGCCGCCGCCCTCGTCCTGAGCGGCGGTGTGCTCGTCGCCGTCAGCCGGCAGCGTCGTCGTACGAGGTGAGCAGCCGCTCCAGGCCGAGGACGACCAGGGCGTGGTCCTCGGCCTGCGGGAGGCCCGAGACCGTGACCGAGCCGATGACGCCGGCGCCCGCGACCGCGATCGGGAACGAGCCGCCGTGCGCCGCGAACCGGTCGGGGTCCAGACGTGAGGAGGCCTCGAAGGTCGTGCCCTTGGCGCGGAAGCGGGCGCCGACGAGGTACGAGCTCACGCCGTAGCGCTCCACGACCCGCCGCTTGCGGTCGATCCAGGCGTCGTTGTCGGCGCTCGACCCGGGCAGCGCGCAGTGGAACAGCTGCTGGGCCCCGCGCCGCACGTCGATCGCGACCGGTGCCCGCCGCTCCCGCGCGAGCCCGACCAGGGTCGTGCCGAGCGTCCAGGCGTCGTCGTACGTGAAGCGGGGGAGGACCAGGCGGGCCTCCTGCGCCTCCAGCACGCTGATCTCGTCGGGCGCCGCGTTCACAGCGCCACCGCCACTCCGTCGCGGGCGGAGACCCGCGCCGCCTCCAGGACGTCGAGCGCGGCGGCGGCCTCGTACGCCGTCACCGGGTTCTCGCCCGTCCCGCGCAGGGCGGCGGCGACGGCGGCGTAGTAGGCCGGGTAGTCGCCCGGCAGGGTCTCGACGGGCGTGCCGCCGCCGGTCAGCGGGGACTCCCCGGCACCGACGCGGCCCCACAGGTCCTCCGGCTCCCGGCCCCACACGGCGCCGGGCGTCGGACGCAGGCCCTCGCGGAGGGCGGCCTCCTGCGGGTCGAGTCCGTACTTCACGTAACCGGCCCCGCTGCCGAGGACCCGGAAGCGGGGGCCGAGCTGGGCGGTGGTGGCGCTCACCCACAGGTGCGAGTGGACGCCGTTCGCGTGGGTGATCGCGAAGAACGTGTCGTCGTCGGCCTGGGCACCCGGACGGCGCACGTCGGACTCGGCGTACACGCGGACGGCCGGTCCGAAGAGGACCAGGGCCTGGTCGACGACATGGCTGCCGAGGTCGTAGAGGAGCCCGCCGATCTCCTTCGGTGCGCCGGACTCGCGCCAGCCGCCCTTGAGCTGCGGGCGCCAGCGCTCGAAGCGGGACTCGAAGCGCCGGACCTCGCCGAGGGCGCCGTCGGCGAGGAGCGCGCGCAGGGTGAGGAAGTCGTTGTCCCAGCGGCGGTTCTGGAAGACCGACAGCAGCAGGCCGCGCTCGTCGGCGAGGACGGCGAGTCCGCGCGCCTCGGCGGCGGTCGCGGCGAGCGGCTTGTCCACGACGACGGGCAGACCGGCCTTCAGGGCGGCGGTGGCGACCGGGACATGGGTCTTGTTGGGGGAGGCGACCACGACCAGGTCGAGCTCGTCGGCCCGGGCGAGCAGCTCCTCGGGGGAGCCCACGACCCGCACGCCCGGGTGCTCGGCGCGGGCCTGCGCGGCCCGCTCCGGGTTCCCGGTGGTGACCGCGTCGAGGACGAGATCGGGGGAGGCGGCGATCAGCGGGGCGTGGAAGACGGAGCCCGCGAGGCCGTAGCCGACGAGTCCGACGCGGAGGGGGGAGACCATACGGATACTTTGGCAACGCTGTTGCCAAAGTGCAAGCGACCGGCACAATGGCCTGGTGAACTGGGACAACGGCCTCGGGGGTCGGGACAAGGGCAGGGGCCGGGGCGGGGCCGGGGCGGCCGGCGGAGACGCGGACCGGGGCGGCCTGCTGCCCGCGGCGCGCAGCCGTAACGCGGCGCTGGTGCTCGACCTGCTCCGCGCGGCGGGGGAGCACGGCATCAGCCGCCTGGAGCTGGCCGACGGCACCGGCCTCACCCCTCAGGCCGTCAGCAAGATCACCGCACGGCTGCGGGCCGAGGGCCTGGCGACGGAGGCGGGACGCCGCGCCTCCACGGGAGGCAAGCCGGCGACCGTGCTGCGGCTCGTGCCGGGGGCGGCGTACGCGATCGGGCTCCACCTCGACCGCGACGAGCTCACCGCCGTCCTGCTCGACCTCGCGGGAGAGCGGGTCGCCGAACACCGCTCGCCCCTGGACCTCGGGGCGGGCGCGGAACCGGTCCTGGCGGCGGTACGGGCGGAGGTCGCGGCGCTGACAGGAGCGGCGGGTGCGGCGGCCGCGGGTGCGGCGGCGGGGACGGTGGCGGGGGGGACGGTGGCGGGGGCCGGCGTGCTCGGGGCCGGGGTCGCCATGCCCGGGCCGCTGGACCATCGGACCGGAACGCCCGGCCGGGTCACCGGCTTTCCCGAGTGGGACGGCTTCCCGCTGCGCGACGAGCTGGCGCGGCGGCTGGGACTGCCGGTCGTGCTCGACAAGGACACCAACGCCGCCGCCCTCGGCCTCGCCCTGCGCCCCGGCGCGCCCGCGTCCTTCGCGTACGTCCACCTCGGTACGGGCCTGGGCGCGGGCCTCGTGCTCGGCGGGGCGGTGCTCCGCGGGGGCAGGACCGGGGCGGGGGAGCTCGGTCACCAGACCGTGCAGATCGACGGGCCGCCCTGCGACTGCGGCGGGCGCGGCTGCCTGGAGGTCCTGTGCCTGGCGGCCCTCGCGCGCGGCGACCTCGCCGAGGCGGCCCGCGTCCTCGGGACCGGGGCGGCCAACCTGGTGCGGCTGCTCGACATCGACCGGGTACTGCTGGGCGGCCGTGCGGTGCTGGCGGCCCCGGAGGCGTACGCGCGCGGGGTCCGCCAGGTCCTGGGCGGCCTCGGCCTCGGCCTTCCGGCGGACGTCGAGGTCGCCGGATCTCCCCACGCGGTCGCGGAAGGCGCGGCCCAGCTGATCCTGGCGCCGGTCTTCGGCAAGGAGTCGTCCGGCTCGTCGCCGAGGACCGACCCGGAGGTCTGATCCGGGTGTCCGCCGGGAGTCCGCTCCCCGAGCCCCGTTCCGGAACCCGGAAGCCCGGCGCCCCGGAAGCGCGGCGGCCCGGGAGCCGGTCCCGGGAGCCCGTGCCGGAGCCCCGTGCCGGGAGCCCGTGCCGGAGCCCCGTGCCGGAAGCCCGTGCCGGAGCCCCGTGCCGGAAGCCCGTGCCGGAGCCCCGTGCCGGAAGCCCGTGCCGGAAGCCCGGACCGGCGTCCCTGGAGCCCGGCCCGGAAGCCCGACGGCCCGGAAGCCCGCCCCGGAAGCCCGGAGGCCCCGCGCCCCGGAAGCGCGGCGGTCCGGGAGTCGGTCCCGGGAGGCCGTGCCGGAGCCCCGTGCCGGAAGCCCGGACCGGCGTCCCTGGAGCCCGGCCCGGAAGCCCGACGGCCCGGAAGCCCGACGCCTTGGTAGTCCGGCGCCCCGCAAGCCCGCCCCGGAAGTCCCTCCCGTCGGTCCGATGATCGTGAAATAGGCTGATCGGGCGGAATGTGCGGGCGTACGGCGGGCCCGGCCGCGTCGGTACCGGGGCCGCCCCGCGCCGCGTGGCAGCGTCGCGGGCGTCCCGTACGTCCGCGAGCAGCAAAGGCAACGCCCTCATGCGACTGCGCAACGCCCTCGCCCTTGCCGCTCTGGCCACGGCCGCCACCGTCCCGGTGGCCCACGCCCTGGCCACCGCCCCCGCCTCCGTGCCCGCCCCCTCCGTGACGCTCCTCGCCGCACCCGTCCCCGCCCCGCCCGGCGCCGTGCTCGCGCCCGCCTGTGGGGACGCCGCCGACCCGGACTTCCCGATCGGGACCCGGATCCGCGGCGGGCCCGTCGACTACGCGGCCGGCGGGAGCTTCCGTACCTGGCACCTGGACCTCAGCAACACCACCGCCACGCCCTGCCGGGGCGTCCATCCGGTGCTCGTGCTCACCGACAGCGGCCGGTCGCTGAAACCCGGCCAGATCCGCGCGGAGTTCTACGACGAGAAGGCGCGGCTGTGGCGGCCGGTGGCCTTCGAGGCGACGGACCGGGCCGAGAACGTGGGCGTGTTCGCCGGCACCGGGCCGTCCCCCGCCCCGACGGCCCCGACGGCCCCGACGGCCCCGACGGCCTCCACGGCCTCCACGACCCCCACACCCACCACCCCCGCCTTCGCCGGGTTCGCGGTGCCCGCCGGCGGCACCCTCACCGTTCCCGTACGCCTGGCGTTCCGCGCCGACGCCGCGCCCGACGACGAGGTGGTCGTCAACGCCGCCGTCGTCCAGCGGCGGGGCGACGACGGCGACTGGGTCGGCGCCTCGGCCGACTACCGGCTGGCCATCGGCCCCGCCGACCCGGACGCCGACGCCGGGCGCGACCCCGGGACCGCCCCGTCCGCGGACCCGTCGGCCACCGCCCGGCCCACCGCACCCGGCACCGGCACCGACCCGGGGTTCCCCGAACTCGCCCAGACGGGAGAGGAGTCGGCCCTCCGTCACGCTCCCGCCGCAGCGGCCCTCCTCGGCGCCGGTGCCACCCTTCTCCTGGCCGCCCGCCGCTTCCACCGCGCGCGGGCCGCCCGTCGCCGCAACCCGTAGGCCACGCTCCGTACACCCTCCCGTACACCTTCCCGTTCACCCCGGTCTGCGACGATCATCGGGTGGAGAAGAACGACCCCGGCGCACCCATCCGCTCCGGCATCCCCGAACACGGCCGCATCCCGAAGTACTACGCCGTGAAGGCGAAGGTCGCGGCGCTCGTCGACGAGTTGGGCGAGGGCGGCCTGCTGCCCACCGAGCGCGATCTCGCCGTCCGCTACGAGGTGTCGCGGGAGACCGTCCGCCAGGCCCTGCGCGAGCTGCTCCTCGAGGGGCGGCTGCGCCGCCGGGGCCGGGGCACCGTGGTCGCCGGGCCCAAACTGGAGCAGCCGCTCTCGCTCGCCAGCTACACCGAGGGCGTGCGCCGCCAGGGGCGCAGGCCCGGCCGTTCCCTCATCTCGCTGGAACGCTTCCCCTGTCCGGAGGCCCTCGCCCCGGAGGTCGGCGTGGCGGGCGGCGAGCCCGTCTGGCACATGGAGCGCGTCCTGCTCGCCGACGACGAGCGGGTCGGTCTGGAGAGCACGTACGTCTCCGAGGCCCGCGCCCCGCGCCTGGACAGCGACTTCGACCCGGACTCGTCCTTCTACGCCTATCTGCGCGACCGGCTCGGCATCTCCTTCGGGGACGCCGACGAGCGGATCGAGACGGTGCTCGCGACCCCGCGCGAGGCGCTGCTCATCGGCACCCCGCCGGCGCTGCCCATGCTCCTGATCCACCGGGTCTCCCGCGACACGGCCGGCCGGCCCCTGGAGCGGGTGCGGACGCTCTACCGCGGCGACCGCTTCAGCTTCACCGCGCACCTGGGCCCCCAGGACCGACCGGGTGAGCACCGACCGGCCCGAGATCGACCGGCCCAGGACTGACCCGCTCCCTCCCGGGTAGCCCCAAGGAATGTCACGTAAAGATAACGGGTCTAGTCCAAGCTTGTCGGGTCGTTCACCGTCCCGTCGCCGGACGGACCTTTCCGGGCCACTCGCCGCCGCGACCGTGGACGGCATGAAGGTGATCGTCGTAGGAGCCGGCGTGGTGGGAACCATGCACGCCTGGCAGGCAGTCGAACGCGGCCATGAGGTCGTCCACATCGAGCGCGAGGCCGAGGCGCGCGGGGCCTCGCTCCGCAACTTCGGCCAGATCTGGGTCAGCGGACGGGCGGGTGGCGAGGAGCTCGACACCGCCCTGCGCGCCCGCGAGCTGTGGGAGGGCATCGGCGCCCGGGTCCCCGCGCTCGGCTTCCGGGCGATCGGCTCCCTCACCCCCGTCCGGGGCGAGCTCGAACGCGCCGTCGCCGAGGCCGCCGTGGCCCGGCCCGACGCCGCCGCCCGCGGCTACAAGCTGCTCACGCCCGGCGAGGCGCGGGCGGTCAACCCGGCCCTGCGCGGCGCGTTCGACGCCGCCCTGTGGTGCGAGCGGGACGCCGCCGTCGAGCCCCGCACCGCCCAGCTCGCCCTGCGCGAGGCACTCCTCGCCACCGGGCGCTACACCTTCCTGCCGCACCGCGAGGTGCGGGAGGTCGTGGGCGAGAACGCGGTCCGCGACGACCACGGCGACACCCACACCGGCGACGTCGTCGTCCTGTGCACCGGCGCCTGGCTCTCCGGTCTGGTCCGCGAGGTCGCCGGCGCGATACCGGTCCGCCGGGTGCGGCTCCAGATGATGCAGACCGACCCGCTGGGCGAGCCCCTCACCACCTCCGTCGCCGACGCCGACTCCTTCCGCTACTACCCCGCCTACGCCTCGGACGCCCTGGACGCCCTCAACGCCGGGCAGGCCCAGGACCCGACCGCCGCCGCCCACAAGATGCAGCTGCTGATGGTGCAGCGCCTCGACGGCGGACTGACCATCGGCGACACCCACGAGTACGAGCACCCCTTCGCCTTCGACACCCTCGAAGACCCCTACGAGCACCTCACGCGCGTGGTCGAGTCCCTCCTCGGGCGCCCGCTGCCGCGCGTCCGCCGCCGCTGGGCCGGCGTGTACGCGCAGTGCACCGACACCACCCGGGTCGTCCACCGTCAGCGGCTGCGCGACGGAGTCTGGCTGGTGACGGGACCCGGCGGCCGCGGCATGACCTGCTCGCCCGCCATCGCCGAGACCACCGCGAACGAACTGGGCTGGTGAACCCGATGAACCCCCTGACCGACCCCCTGCCCGACCGCACGACCGACCGCACGACCGACCCCCAGACCCGCTCCCTGACCGACAGCACCCGTCACAACCTCGTCGTCCTCGACATGGCCGGCACCACGGTCGCCGACGGCGGCCTCGTCGAACGCGCCTTCACGGCCGCCGCGACCCGCCTCGGCGAAGACCCCGCCACGATGATCGACTACGTCCGCGCCACCATGGGCGAGTCCAAGATCTCCGTCTTCCGCCACCTCTTCGGCGGCGACGAGAGCCGCGCCCGGCAGGCCAACCTCGCCTTCGAGGAGGCGTACGCGGAGCTGGTGGGCGACGGCCTCGTCTCCCCGGTCCCGGGCGCCGCCGAGGCGATCGCCGAACTGAAGGACCAGGGGCGCACCGTGGTCCTGACCACCGGTTTCGCCCGGGTCACCCAGGACGCCATCCTCGACGCCCTCGGCTGGCGGGACCTGGTCGCCCTGACCCTGTGCCCGGCCGACGCGGGCGGCCGGGGGCGCCCCTACCCGGACATGGTCCTCGGCGCCTTCCTCCGTACCGCGGCCGTCGACGACGTCCGCCGGATCGTGGTCGCGGGCGACACGTCGTACGACATGCTCAGCGGGGTCCGCGCCGGGGCCGGGATCGTGGCGGGCGTGCTGACCGGCGCCCACGACGAGGGCGCGCTCAAGGAGCACGGCGCCACCCACGTCCTCGCCTCGGTCGCGGAACTCCCCGCGCTGCTCAGGGAGTCGGGCGCATGACCAGCGGCATCCGCTTCGACGGCGTCTCCGTCGCGTACGGCGGCCACACCGTCCTCGACTCGCTCGACCTGACCGTCGCACCCGGCGAGGTCATGGCCCTGCTCGGGCCCTCCGGCTCCGGCAAGACCACCGCCCTGCGGGCCGTCGCCGGCTTCGTCCGGCCGGTCGCCGGGCGGGTGTTCATCGGCGACCGGGACGTCACCGACCTCCCCCCGTACAAGCGGGGCATCGGCATGGTCGTCCAGCAGTACGCCCTCTTCCCGCACCTGCGGGTCGAGGACAACGTCGCCTTCGGCCTGAAGGCACAGAAGGCCCCCAAGGGCGAGATCCCCGGCCGGGTCGCCGAGGCCCTGGAGATGACGGGGATGGCGGCCTACGCGAAGCGCTATCCGCGCGAGCTCTCCGGCGGCCAGCAGCAGCGCGTCGCCATCG
Organism: Streptomyces sp. NPDC012769; assembly: GCF_042901205.1. Classification (NCBI taxonomy): domain Bacteria; kingdom Bacillati; phylum Actinomycetota; class Actinomycetes; order Kitasatosporales; family Streptomycetaceae; genus Streptomyces; species Streptomyces sp. NPDC012769. Next base: position 165,951 of record NZ_JBIBCP010000002.1, read on the forward strand.
CCCGCGCCCTCGCCATCCGCCCGAACGTCCTCCTCCTCGACGAACCGCTCTCCGCGCTCGACGCCCAGCTGCGCTCCGGCATGCTCGCCGAACTCGCCCGGCTGCACCGCGAGCTGCCCGACGTCTCCCTCCTCTACGTCACCCACGACCAGGTCGAGGCGCTCACCCTCGCCGACCGGATCGCCGTCATGGACCGGGCCCGCCTCCAGGACTGCGGCACCCCGCAGGAGCTGTACCGCAGGCCCCGTACCGAGTTCACCGCCTCCTTCGTCGGCAACGCCAACCTGCTGCCGGTGACGGTCGGCACGGACGGCGTCACCCTCGACGGCGTCGCCCTCGACGTACCGGTCGCGGACGCGGCGCCCGGCGCCGCCGCCACCCTGTGCGTGCGGCCGCACCTGGTGGGTCTGGGCGAGGGCCCCAACGCCCTGCGCGGCCGGATCGCCGAGGTCCAGTGGCGCGGCGCGACCCACCGCCTGTACGTGGACGTGGCGGGCGGCCACCGCGTGAAGGCGGACGTGCGGGAGCTCCGTGAGACGCCCGCGCTCGGCAACGAGGTGACCCTGCACTTCGCCCGCGAGGACGCGGTGCTGCTGGCGGCGGGGGTGAACGATGGCTAGCCGGGCCGCGGGTCTCACGAAGAAGCACCTCGCACCGGGCTCCGTGACCGCCCTCCCCGAGGCGGCGTCCGAGGCGTCGACCGAGGCGTCGTCCGAGGCGTCGACCGGGGCGTCGACCGGGGCGTCGAGCGGGAGGACCCCCACGGCCCCCGCGGAACGTACGGCTCCGACGGTTCGCCGGTCCCTGCCCCCCTGGCTCTGGGCCGCACCCCCGGTCGTCGCCCTCGCCGTCGTCTTCCTCTACCCGCTCGCCCTCGTCGTCCAGGAGTCCCTGACGCCCGGCGCGTACGCGGAGGTCTTCGCCTCCCAGGCGTTCCGGGACGCGCTCGTTACCACCGTGTGGCTCGCCGTCGCGTCCACCGTCGGGTGTCTGGTGCTCGGGTTCGTGCTGGCGCTCGTCATCGCCTTCGTGCCGTTCCCCGGCGGCAAGGCGGTGTCGAAGTTCATCGACGTCTTCCTCTCCTTCCCGTCCTTCCTCATCACGCTCGCCCTGCTGTTCCTCTACGGCACGGTCGGCATGGCCAACGGCGTGTGGACGGACCTCACCGGCGCCGAGGCCGGCCCCTTCCGGTTCCTGACCACCCCCTGGGGCGTCCTCCTCGCGGAGGTCACCTACTTCACGCCCTTCGTGATGCGGCCCCTCCTCGCCGCGTTCTCGCAGATGGAGACGGCGCAGCTGGAGGTGGCGTCCTCGCTGGGCGCGCGGCCCCTGCGGATCATCCGGCAGGTCATCCTGCCCGAGGCCCTGCCCGCACTCGCCGCCGGCGGCAGCCTCGTCCTGGTGATGTGCCTCAACGAGTTCGGCATCGTCCTCTTCACCGGCGCCAAGGGCGTCACGACGCTTCCGATGCTCGTCTACGGCAAGGCCATCCTCGAGTCCGACTACGCCGCCGCCTGCGTGGTCGCCGTCGTCAACGTCGCGATCTCCGTGGGCCTCTACGGCCTGTACCGGGTGGTGAGCAAGCGTGCTGGTGCATAGCCGCGCCGGGCGGTGGGCGAGCTGGGCCGTCTTCGCCGTCCTCTTCGTGCCCCTCTTCGCCCTGCCCCTCCTCGTCATCGTGGCCGCCTCGTTCTCGACCAACTGGTCCGGCGCCTTCCCCTCCGGGCCGACCACCGCCCACTACGCGGCCGCCGTGCGCGGCGAGTCGCTGCGGGCGCTCACCACCAGCCTGGTCACCGCGCTCGCCGCGAGCGTGCTCGCGCTGACCGCCGGGACCTGGGCCGCGCTCGCCGCCTCCGCGCTCCGCGCACGCGGCCGCCGGCTGCTCGACGCGCTGTTCGTGCTGCCGGTGGCGGTGCCCTCCGTGGTCGTCGGACTCGCCGTCCTGGTCGCCTTCTCGCAGCCGCCGCTGCTCCTGAACGGCACGCGCTGGATCGTGATCCTCGCGCACACCGTTCTTGTCACGGCGTTCGCCTACCAGTCGGTTTCGGCCGCCATCCTGCGTCTGGACCCGATGTACGAGCAGGCGGCGGCCAGTCTCGGCGCCCGCCCGTCGTACGTCCTGCTCCGGGTGCGGCTGCCGCTCCTGCTGCCGTCGCTGAACGCGGCGGCGGGGCTCTGCTTCGCCCTGTCCATGGGCGAGCTGAGCGCCACGATGATGCTCTACCCGCCGGACTGGCTGCCGCTGCCGGTGCTGATCTTCACGGCCACCGACCGCGGTTCGCTCTTCACGGGCTCGGCACTCGCCGTGGTCCTGATGGCGGCGACGCTGCTCGTGCTGCTCGCCGTCTCCCGTGTCCGCACCAAAGCCTCGTACCGGTAGCACCCCCCGTACCGCCGGCAAACCCCCGTACCGGTAGCACTCCCCGTACCGCCGGCAAACCCCCGTACCGCTAGGAGAGAACGACGTTATGCGCACCATGTCCCAGAACGCCAAGCCGATCGCCGCCGTCACCGGCTGCCTCGTCCTCGCCGCGACCCTCACCGCCTGCGGCGGCTCCTCCTCCGCGTCCGACGAGAAGGTGGTCACCGTCTACAGCGCCGACGGCCTCAAGGGCGAGGCGGGCGACGGCTGGTACGACAAGGTCTTCAAGGACTTCGAGAAGCAGACCGGCATCAAGGTGGAGTACGTCGAGGGCGGCTCCGGCGAGATGGTGCAGCGCGCCGCCCGCGAGAAGAACAACACCCAGGCCGACGTCCTCGTCACCCTGCCGCCCTTCATCCAGCAGGCCGACTCCAAGGGGCTGCTCCAGGCGTACGCGCCGAAGGGCTCCGACCAGGTCGCCGGAGGCAACAAGGCGAGCGACGGGAAGTGGACCTCCGTCGTCAACAACTACTTCGGCTTCATCCACAACAAGAAGGAGCTGACGACCCCGCCCACCACCTGGGAGCAGCTCCTCGACGCGAAGTACAAGGACCGGATCCAGTACTCCACCCCGGGCGTCGCGGGCGACGGCACCGCCGTGGTCATCAAGGCCATGCACGACTTCGGCGGCAAGGAGCCGGCGATGGAGTACCTGAAGAAGCTCCAGGCCAACAACGTCGGCCCGTCCTCCTCCACCTCCAAGCTCGCCCCGAAGGTCGACAAGGGCGAGATCCTCGTCGCCAACGGCGACGTCCAGATGAACTTCGCCCAGGCCCGCTCCATGCCGAACCTCGCCATCTGGTTCCCCGCGAAGGAGGGGGGCAAGCCCACCACCTTCGCCCTGCCCTACGCCGCCGGCCTGGTCAGCGACGCCCCGCACGGCGAGAACGGCAAGAAGCTCCTCGACTTCATGCTCGGCGAGCAGGCCCAGCGCGAGGTCAGCGCCATCGGTGGCGGCTTCCCGGCCCGCCAGGACATCAAGCCCACCGACGCCAACGCCATCGAACTCGCCAAGCTGATCGAGGGCGTGGAGATCTTCGAGCCGGACTGGGCCGACATCGACAAGAACCTGCCGGCGTACGTCGACGCGTGGAAGGCCGCCACCGGAAGCTAACCGGTCGCGGACCAAGAGTTCACCGCACGTACCTTCCGTCCCACCGAAGTATCGCGGAAAGATAACGGGTACGGACCGAAGCGCAACGCCCCTGAGGGATCAGGGGCGTTGACCCGTCCCTGCTCCCGTCCCTGCTCCCGTCCCAGCTCCTGCTCCTGTCCCTGTTCCCGCCCCGCCCCCCTTCCACGGAGGACTCCAGACATGCCGCACACCGGCATATCCCGCCGCGGCGTGCTCGCCGCCGCCGGCGCCACCGCCGCCCTCACCGCCACCGGCCTCGCCACCGCCCCCGCCGCCGGGGCCGCCGCGCCGACCCTCCCGAACGGCACCAGCAAGGACAAGGTGCTCGTCGTCGGCATGGACGGCCTGCGCCACGACCGGATCGACGCGGCGAACGCCCCGCACCTGAAGTCCATGATGGCGAACGGCACCTACGGCGTCTCCCTGCTGTACGCCAACCCCATGGCCGCCACCTCCTCCGGCCCCGGCTGGTCGACCATCTCCACCGGCGTGTGGCCCGACAAGCACGGCGTCCGGGACAACAGCTTCACCGGCCGCAACTACGGCCAGTACCCGGGCTTCCTGGCCCGGCTCCACCAGGTGCGGCCGGAGCTGTCGCTCTACGCCGCCGTCGACTGGAAGCCGCTCGACACCTACGGCACCGTCACCGCCGGCGCCGACGCCAAGATCGTGCTGGACGGCGACCGCGACGGCTACGTCGGCCACGACGAGACCATCACCGCCGACAGCGTCTCGGTGCTCCGCGACCAGAACCCCGACGTCTCCTTCGTCTACCTCGGCAACACGGACGTCGTCGCGCACGCCAACGGCACCGGGCAGAAGTACCTGGACGCCATCGCCGTCCAGGACGCCCAGCTCGGCCGGATGCTGGCCGCCATCAAGGCCCGCCCCTCCTACGCCACCGAGCGCTGGACCGTCATCGTCTGCACCGACCACGGCCACGTCGACGCCGGCGGCCACGGCGGTTCCGCCATCGAGGAGCGCCGCACCTTCGTCCTCGCCACCGGCCCCGGCATCGCCGCCGGCGCCCGCCCGATCGACACCCGCCTCGTCGACGTCGCCGCCACCGTCTTCCACCAGCTCGGCATCGCCGCCGAGCCGTCCTGGGGCCTGGACGGCAAGCCGATCCAGCAGCGCTCCACGGACCCGTTCGACGCGCTGTACGGCTCGCTCACCGGCCGCGTCGACGAGACCGGCATCCCCGCCGGCGTCCTCGGCTTCACCCGCACCGCGCCCAGCGGCTGGTCCGTCATCAACAACGCCATGGGCACCGGTGGCGTGACCGAGTGGCGCGGCTGGTCCTTCGCCACCGACGAGTTCTGGTCCCGCACCCAGCGCGACCAGTCCCGCGAGCTCAACGTCCGCGCCCGGGGCGTCTTCGCCGTCGCCGACTCCGACGAGTGGGCCGACAAGACCTTCTCCGGTACGTACGACTCCACGCTGGTCACCCCGGCCTACTCCGTCTCCGGCGCGTCCCGCGTCACCCTCGACTTCACCACGTTCTACCGGCAGGAGGGCAGCCAGACGGCCCAGGTCCTGGCGTCCTTCAACGGCGGCACGCCGTCCGTCGTCAAGAGCTACACCGCGGACGTCATCTCGCAGCCGCAGTCCCTGACGGTGAACGTGCCCGCAGGAGCGTCCAGCGTCAGCTTCCGCTTCCGCTACACCGGGTCCAACAACTGGTACTGGGTGATCGACGGGGTCAAGGTCACGGCTTCCTGACCTAGTCTGGGGGCGTCGCCACAGCGCAGTCGCGTCGCCCCCAGCACACCGCACGTCGTGTACGGCACCTCGGCCCGTACGCGTACGGCACGTACGGCAGGAGTCCCGCACCCATGGCAGAGCGCAAGCCGATCGAATCCTGGCTCACCGACATGGACGGCGTCCTCATCCACGAGGGCGTTCCGATCCCCGGTGCCGACGCGTTCATCACGAAGCTGCGGGACACCGGGAAGCCCTTCCTGGTCCTCACCAACAACTCGATCTACACCGCCCGTGACCTGCACGCCCGCCTGGCCCGCATGGGCCTGAACGTGCCCGTCGAGAACATCTGGACCTCGGCGCTCGCCACCGCCAAGTTCCTCGACGACCAGCGGCCCGGCGGCACCGCGTACGTCATCGGCGAGGCCGGTCTCACCACCGCGCTGCACGACATCGGCTACGTGCTCACCGACCACGACCCCGACTACGTGGTCCTCGGCGAGACCCGTACGTACTCCTTCGAGGCCATGACCAAGGCGGTCCGGCTCATCAACGCCGGCGCCCGCTTCATCTGCACCAACCCGGACGAGACCGGCCCGTCGCTGGAGGGCCCGCTGCCGGCCACCGGCTCGGTCGCCGCGCTGATCACCAAGGCGACCGGCAAGGAGCCGTACTTCGCCGGCAAGCCGAACCCGCTGATGATGCGCACCGGCCTGAACGCCATCGGCGCCCACTCCGAGACCAGCGCCATGATCGGCGACCGGATGGACACCGACATCCTGGCCGGCCTGGAGGCGGGCATGCAGACCTTCCTGGTGCTCACCGGCCTGACCACCCAGGCGGAGATCGACCGCTTCCCGTACCGCCCGTCGAAGATCGTGAAGTCGATCGCGGACCTCGTCGACCGCGTCTGAGTCCCCGCGGGCGGAGCCCTGGTCGGCTCTCTGGGGATGCGAAAGGACCCGAACGGGGTGACCCTGCCAGTACCAGGAGGTCACCATGCGTTCAGGTCCCATCGCTCTCCGTGCCGCAGGGGCGGCCGTGGTTCTGGTGCTCGCTCCCACGGCGGGCACCGCCCTCGCCCACGACGGGGTGAAGGTCACCGTCACCCCGTCCATGGCGGCGCCCGGTGCCGACGTCGACATCCGGGTCACCGGCTGCAAGGGCACCACCGGCGCCGCCAAGTCCCCGGCGTTCGTCGCGGACGCCGAGCTCACCGGCCGTGACGGCGGCAAGAACCCGCTGTTCGGCGACACCACCGTCAAGTCGGGCCTCGGCGAGGGCACCTACAAGGTCGGCGTCACCTGCGACGGACACGACCACCCCGACGTCGGCACGGTCCACGTCAAGCGCCACCACGAGCCGAGCCACCGGCCCACCCATCACCCGTCCCCGGTCGCCCCGGTCCGCGCGGGCGGCGGCGGCACGGCCGCCTTCGCCGCCCCCGCCGCCCCCGGCGTGGCGCAGACGGCGGACGAGGCGGGCCTCGGCACGCCGTACACGCTCCTGGGCCTCGGCATGGCCGCCGTCGCCGCGGTGGCGGTCGCCTTCCGCAGCGCCCGCCGCCGCCGGGGCGCGGACTGAGTCCGGTGCCCTCCGGCCGGGCACTGACCGGGACGGCCTGGGCGGTCCTGTTCCTGGGCCTCTGGGTCTGGGGCGAGGGCGCCTCCGACGGGCCCGGCCCCGCCTCGGCGCCGACCACCGGTGACATCGCCGCCGTCGGCCGCCCGCTCGGCGCGCCGCTGCCCCCGGCGCACGACCCGCTCCCCGCCGCCGAGCCCCGCCGCGTGGAGATCCCGTCCCTGGGGATCGCCGCGCCCGTCGTCGCCCGCGGCCTGGACGCGGACGGGGCGATCGACCCGCCGCCGTACGCGATGCCGCAGACGGTCGGCTGGTACGGCTCCGGCACCCGTCCGGGCGCCTCCGGGGCCGCCCTGTTCGTCGGCCACGTCGACACGCGGAGCCGCCCCGCCGTCTTCTACGGCCTGAGCGCGGCCCGCCCCGGCGCGACGGTGCGCGTGACCCGTTCGGACGGAAGCGTCGCGGAATTCACGATCGACGACGTCCAGGTCCTGCCCAGGGACCGCTTCGACGCCCGGAAGGCCTACGGCCCGCACCTGCCCGGCCGGGCGGAACTGCGCCTGATCACCTGCGGCGGCACCTTCGACCGGGAGACCGGTACGTACACGGCGAACGTCGTCGTCTCGGCGTATCTGACCGGCGCGCGGGGCTGACCGGGAGCCGGCCGACGGGGCGGAGGTGCCGGCCCGCCGGCCGGTCCGGTCCTCGACCGCGGGCTCACGGGCCGCGGGAGGAGCCCGGAGCCGGCGCGGGAGGTCGGTGTGGCCCCGCTCACTGTAGAGGAATCGCCGAAGAGGAATCGGAAAACGACCGAGGCCCTTCACCACATGGTGAAGGGCCTCGGCCTTGCGCGTGCGCCGCCAGGGACTCGAACCCCGGACCCGCTGATTAAGAGTCAGCTGCTCTAACCAACTGAGCTAGCGGCGCCTGCTGACGTCGATAACTTTACAGGACTCCGGGCGGTGCTCCTGACCATTTCCGGTCCCGCCCGGCCTGTCGGATGGTCGTATTGAGCCTTCGATCCGTCAAAATGCGATATGTCCAGACAGTTGAGACACTGACGCCCGTGCCAGAGCGGTCAAAAGATCTTGACGAGTGTGGAGGGGAACGCATGAGTGTGCCGGTCTTCGAAGAAATCGAACCCGCGGCCGACTGCGGCTGCCCGGGCTGCGCCCGGCAGCGGCGTGACCTCGCCCTCGGGCTGCCCGTACGGGCGGGAGGTCACCCCGCCGCGCACGGCGCCCGTCGCGCGCTGGTCCTGGTGACGGCGGCGGGGGTGGTCCTGGGCGGCGGCGGTGCGGGGGTCGCCGGCGCGGACCCGGCCGTGGACAGCGCGACGGACCGGGCGACGGACCGGACGGCGGGGGGTGTGGCGGGCGTCGGGGGTCCCGGGCCCGACACCCCGCAGGGCGGCCGGGGCCCGCTCCACGGCGGCGCGCACGGCCCCGGCTCGGCGCCGTCCCCCGGAGCCGACCCGACGACCAGTCAGATCTCGACGGAGTCCCTGCGGAAGACCACCCGCGCCGAGATCGTCAACCGTGCGAAGACGTGGGTCACCGCCCAGGTCCCGTACTCGATGGAGCGGTACTGGAACGACGGCTACCGCCAGGACTGCTCCGGCTACATCTCCATGGCCTGGAACCTCCGCAGCAACGAGTGGACCGGCAGCCTCGACCGCTTCGCCGACCGGATCGACCGCGCCGACCTCCAGCCCGGCGACATCCTGCTCTTCCACAACCCCGCCGACCCGACCCGCGGCTCGCACGTGACGATCTTCGGCGGCTGGACCGACTACACCCACACCGCCTACGTCGCGTACGAGCAGACCAAGCCGCGCACGCGGAAGCAGCCGACACCGCTCGCCTACTGGGAGCACTCCGACCGCTACCTTGCCTACCGCTACAAGGGCGTCGTCAGCGGAGGCGGCGGCGGTGGGAGCGGGAGCGGGAACGCGGGGTCGGGGGCGACGGCGGCCACGCCGTATCCGGGGCCGTCGAAGTTCGGCCCCGGCGCGAACAACGCGTACGTCACCCAGCTCGGGAAGCTGCTCGTCGCGCGCGGCGGCAAGAAGTACTACAGCCTCGGCCCCGGTCCCCGCTGGGGCGAGGCGGACCGCCGCGCCACCCAGGCCTTCCAGCGGGCGCAGGGCTGGAAGGGCCGCGAGGCGGACGGCCTGCCCGGCCCGCAGACCTGGTCGCTGCTCGTGAGCGGCAAGGGCAAGGACATCGGCGGTTCGAGTGGTTCGGGCGGATCGAGCGCATCTGCGAGCGGGTTCCCCGGGCGTGGCTACTTCCGTCCCGGCCAATCCAACGCATATGTGGAGAAGCTGGGCAAACAACTGGTGAAGCGGGGCTACGGCAAGCACTACGCGTCGGGCCCCGGTCCGCGGTGGACGGAGGCGGACCGCCGCAACGTCGAGGCCTTCCAGCGGGCCCAGGGCTGGCGCGGCGGCGCGGCCGACGGCTACCCGGGCCCGGAGACCTGGCGGCGCTTGTTCCGATGACCCCGAGAACATGAGGTGGACCGAATGACGGCATCGACCCCGACCCCTCCGGACTCCGGCCCGGCCGCCACCCGCGACGCGGCCCGCACCGCCCGCCGCCTCACCACCGGCCGCCCCCGCCCGAGCGGGCCACCGGGGGGCGGGGCGGGTTCGCCTGTCGGCGGAGCGGGTGCGGGTGCGCCGGCGGGCGGGGGCCCGGGGACGGGGGCGGCCCCGGTCGCCGGGCCCCCCGGAGCCGGCACCCCGGGCCCGGGCGGCCCGAGCGCGTCGGCCTGCGGGGCGGTGGGGACGCCCGCCGTGGCGTCGGCATCCGCCACCGGGGCCGGCGGTTCGCCCGCCGCCGCCCAGGCGGCACCCGCCGACGGCAGACCCGACATGCCGGGCGGCGCGACGGCACCCCCTGCCGGTGCGCCCGCGGGGGCCGGTTCCCCGCAGACCGCCTCCGGCGAGGGCGGCCTCAGCGCCCAGGTGAACGCGGCGTCCTCGGCCGTTACGCCCGCCGGACCCGCAGGCGCCCCGGTGCTTCCGGCTTCGCCTGCCGGTGCGGGTGCCGCTCCGCAGGGAGGGCCTGCCGGTGGCGCTTCCGGCGGCTCGGCTTCGCCGGGTGCGCGGGATGGTGCGCCA
>NZ_JBIBCP010000002.1:176016-231995 GCF_042901205.1 Streptomyces sp. NPDC012769
CGGTGAGCCGGGTGCGCGGGATGGTGCGCCAGCCGGGTCGCAGTCGGCCCTGGGGTCCGGTTCCTCGGCCGCCGCCAGGCCGGGTCTGGCTTCGCCGCAGGCGGCTACGTCCGGCGGCGCGCCCGGGGCTCCGGCCTCGTACCCCGCCCCGGGGGCCGGCTCGCAGAGCGCTCCGGCTTCGCCGCAGGCGGTTGCGTCGGGTGGCCCGGCGACAGCCGTCGGCGGTTCCGACGGCTCGCCCTCCCGGGAGGGTGGGGTCGCGTCGCACTCGGCCGTAGTGGGCGCCACCCCTCAGGCTTCGCCCGCCGGTGGGGGTTCTGGCTCGGGCGGCGCGCCCGGTGCTTCGGCCTCGCCGCGGGCGGCCGCCTCAGGCGGCACAATGCCGCCCGTCGCCGGTTCCGGCGGGTCGGTCGGCGGTGAGCATGGCCTCGCGGGTCCGGTCGCGCCCACTGGCGTCGCTTCGCCGGTGACGGCGCCGGTCGGTAGCGGTTCGGGCGTGGCCGGTGCGCCGGGGACTCCGGCATCTGCTGCCGGTTCCGGCAGCTCCGCTTCGTCGGGGACGCGGGACGGTGTGCCCGCCGCGTCCGGCCCGGCCACGGGGGCCGTCACGCCCCCGGCTTCGCCTGTCGGCGGCGGCTCGTCGCAGGCGACGCTCGCCGAGCGTGGCCCGGTCCCGGCCGGCGCGCCCGCCTCGCCCACCGGTACGGCCACCCCGCAGGGCGCGCCCACCGGTGGCGGCTCGGGCCCGGCCGGAGGGCCCAGTGCTCCGGGCTCGTCGCACCCGAACCCGGCTGCCGCCACCCCGCAGGCGACGCTCGCCGAGCGTGGCCCGGTCCCGGCCGGCGCGCCCGCCTCGCCCACCGGTACGGCCGCCCCGCAGGGGGCCGCCTCCGCCGGCGCCGGGCCGTCCGGCGCCGGGCCGTCCGGCGAGTCGCAGGCCGGCACGGCCCTCCAGGGCAACGTCGTCGACTTCGGGTGGATCGCGGGGGTGCCGGTCAAGACCGTCGCCGTGCCCGTGGCCGTTTCCGCCGCGGTCGGCCCGCGGGCGAGCGGGGCGCGGCGGCGGACGGTGATCGGGAACGAGAGCACCGGGTCCATTCCGGTGCACCTGCTCTTCCGGGACGAACCGGACGGTGACGGCGGCCCCGCCACCGTGCCCGTGCCCAAGACCAAGCCCGTGCCCAAGACCAAGCCCGCGGCCAAGCCCACGGCCACGTCCAAGCCGGCCATCCCCGCGCCGACCCGCCCCGCCCCCGCGCCCACCCGCCCCGCCCCCACCGCCGATCCGAAGCTGGTGGAGCGGCCCGGGCCGGTGCTGTCGGGCTGGGTCGGGGTGGTCGGCGGGGCGCTCGCGCTGCTGGGGTGCGTGGCGATGGTGTGGTGGACGGGCGCCGTGCCCGACGAGGTGACCCGGATGCTGCGGCTGCCCTCGCGGCCGTACCACGGCATCCATCTCGGCCAGTGGGCCCTGCTCGCCCTCGGCGTGCTCCTCACCCTCTTCTTCCTGGGCGGTCTCGGCCGCGGCCGGGTCGGCTACGCCCTCGTCCTCACCCTCTTCGGCGACTACCGCGGCACCGTCCGCCGCACCGGCCTGCTCTGGGTCAGCCCGCTCCTGCTGCGCCGCCGCGTGGACGTACGGCTGCGGCACTGGCGCAGCGAGCCGCTGCCGGCCGTCGACGCGAAGGGCACGGCGCTGGACGTCGTGGTCCTCGTGGTCTGGCGGATCCGCGACACGGTCCGCGCCGCGCTGGGCGTCGACCGGCACGAGGAGTACCTGCGGGAGCAGGTGGAGGCGGCGATGGCCCGGGTGCTCTCGCAGCTGCCGGCGGACGCCTTCCACGAGGACGCCCCGACCCTGCGCGACTCCGAGGCCGTCGGCGAGGCGCTGACCCGGGTGCTGTCGGCGGAGTGCGCACCGGTCGGCATCGACGTGTTCTCGGCGCAGCCGACGCGGATCGAGTACGCCCCGGAGGTCGCCGCGGCGATGCGGCGCCGCCGGATCGCGGCGCTCGACGCGAAGCACCGGGACAGCGTGCTGACCTCGGTCGTGGACGCGGTGGACGACGTGGTCCACCGGCTGACCTCTCGTGGTCTGGTGGAGCTGGACGACTACGAGCGGAAGGCGCTGGTGAAGGATCTGACGGTGGCGTTCTACACCGGCCGTACGGCTTCGGGGGAGGGGGCGTGAGCTCCGCCGGAAGCCCCTCCCGTTGGTATGGACATGGCCAACTTCCGTCCCTACCTTGGAACTTGGTCTAGACCGGAATACGTACCACCGCACGCGTGCAGCACAGCCCACAGAACACCCCCACGTTCTCCTGGAGCGACAGCATGCGCAAAAAGACAGGGGTGGCCGCCGTGGCGCTCGGCGTCGCCGCGGCCTCCCTCTTCGCCACCACCAGCGCGAGCGGCCACGGCTACACCGACTCGCCGATCAGCCGTCAGAAGCTCTGCGCCAACCGCACCGTGACCAACTGCGGCGACATCCAGTGGGAGCCGCAGTCGGTCGAGGGGCTCAAGGGCTTCCCGGCCGCCGGACCGGCCGACGGGCGGATATGCGCCGGCGGGAACTCCCGCTTCGCGCAGCTCGACGACCCCCGCGGCGGAGCCTGGCCCACCACCAGGCTCTCGGCCGGGCAGAGCCACACCTTCCGCTGGCAGTTCACGGCCCGCCACGCGACCACGGACTTCCGCTACTACATCACCAAGAACGGCTGGACCGGGACCAAGGCGCTGACCCGCGCCGACCTCGACACCCAGCCCTTCCTGGTCGTCCCCTACAACAACCAGCAGCCGCCCTCGACCCTCTCGCACTCCGGGACCGTCCCGGCGGGCAAGACCGGCCGCCATCTGATCCTGGCGGTGTGGACGGTCGCGGACACCGGGAACGCCTTCTACGCGTGCTCGGACGTCCAGCTCTGACGCCCACGACGACCGTCGCGATTCACAGCTGACGGGGCGTCAGCTACCATCCCGCCGCATGGGGACCGTCGCGGAACTCGTACGACGCCAGTGGGGCGACCACCGGACCGGGCTGAGGGACGAGCACACCACCCTCACCCACCACCAGGTCGCCTCCGGCGCCGCCGCGCGCGCCGCCCTGCTCACGGAGCTGATGCCCGACCGGCCGGGGAGCGAGCCGCACCTCGGCCTGTTGCTCGACAACACACCGGAGTACCCGCTCTGGCTCGGCGCGGCGGCCCTCGCCGGGGCCGCCGTCGCCGGGATCAACCCCACCCGGCGCGGCGCCGAACTCGCCCGCGACATCCGGCACACCGACTGCCGCGTCCTGGTCACCCAGCGGGCCCACCTGCCCCTCCTCGACGGGCTCCCGCTGCCGGGCCTGCGCGTCCTGGTCACCGACACCGACGCCTACCGGGAGCTGCTCGCCCCCTTCGCGACCGCCGCGCCCGACGACATCGCCGCCCGCCCCGTACGCCCCGACACGCGCCTGCTGCTCTCCTTCACCTCCGGCTCCACCGGCGCCCCCAAGGCCGCCGTCTGCACCCAGGGCCGGCTCGCCGCCGCCGGCGCCTCCCTCGTCTCCCACTTCGGGACACGGCCGGACGACACCCACTACATCTGCATGCCCATGTTCCACGGCAACGCCGTGATCGCCGACTGGGCGCCCGCCCTCGCCGCCGGCGCCGGGATCGCGCTGCGCGCCCGGTTCTCGGCCTCCCGCTTCCTGCCGGACGTCCGGAGGTACGGCGCCACCTACTTCACCTACGTGGGCCGCGCCGTCCAGTACCTCCTCGCCACCCCCGAGGGCCCGGACGACCGCGACCACCGGCTCCGGCTCGGGTTCGGCACCGAGGCGGGCGCCGTGGACGCGGCCCGCTTCGAGGCGCGCTTCGGGGTCCGGCTGGTCGAGGGATACGGCTCGTCCGAGGGCGGCGCCGCCGTCCAGCGGACCCCCGGCACCCCGGCCGGGGCCATCGGACGGGCCGCACCCGGCGACGACCTGGCCGTGGTCGACCCGGACACCGGCCGTGAACGCCCGCCGGCCCGCTTCTCGCCCACCGGCGCCCTCCTCAACGCCGACGAGGCCGTCGGCGAACTGGTCAACCGGGGCCCGAATCCCTTCGAGGGCTACTGGCGCAACCCCGAGGCCGACGCCGCACGGCGGCGGGGCGGCTGGTACTGGACCGGCGACCTCTTCTACCGGGACGCCGACGGCTTCCTCTACTTCGCGGGCCGCACCGACGACCGCCTGCGGGTCGACAGCGAGAACCTGGCCGCGGCGATGATCGAGAACATCCTGGCCCGCTGGGAGCACGCGGCGGGCGTCGCCGTCTACGCGGTGCCCGACCCGGTCGCCGGTGACCAGGTGATGGCCGCCCTCGCCCTGCGCCCCGGCGTAGACCGCTTCGACCCGACCGCCTTCGGCGCCTTCCTTGCCGCGCAGGGCGACCTCGGCACGAAGATGCCCCCGACCTATGTACGGGTCGTCCCCGAGCTCCCTCTCACCGCCACCAACAAGATCCACCGCGCGGCGCTGCGCCGCACCGCCCTCGCCTGCGCGGACCCGGTGTGGTGGCGCCCGACGCCCACGTCCCCGTACGAACCGCTGGACGCCCCGGCCCGCGAGACGCTCCGCCGGCGGTACGCGGCCCGGCACCGCCCCTTCCCCGGCGACCCCGACGGTCAGCAGCAGCCGGAGCGGTAGCCCTACGGGGTAGGGCCAGGCCCACCTCCCGTACGCCCACCACACCCCTCGCCCCGCCCCCGCACGCCCGCATACCGTGACCGCCATGCAGCACCCCGGCGTCCCCAGCCCCCTCGACCCCCAGCGCCCGCGCGCGCCCGAACCCCGTACCGTCTGGCAGGCGCTGGCCGTCCGGCCGGGCCGCTTCGCGTGGACCGCCTGGCCCTGGCGGGCCGTCGGCTACCTCGCGTCCGGCGCGGTGACCGGCGCGGTCACGCTGCTCGTGCTGCTCGTCCTCGCCGGCTTCTCGCTGGTCCTGGTCGGGCTGCCGCTGCTCCTCCTCGCCGGGGTGGCCCTCGGCGGACTCGAACGGCGGCGGCTGCGTCTCGTCGACCGCGAACCGGCCGTCGACCCGCACCGCGTGCCCGAGGCCCCCGGCCTCGCCGCGTGGCTCCGGCTGCGGGTGCGGGAACAGGCCACCTGGCGGGAGCTCGCGTACGCCGTGCTGCACGCCACCGTCCTGTGGCCGCTCGACCTGGCCGTGCTCGCCGTCGGCCTCGGCCTGCCCGCCGCCCTGCTCGGCGTGCCGCTCCAGCTCGCGGCCGACGGCCACGAGGCGAAGGTGGTCAAGACGTTCCTGGTCACCACCTATCCGCAGGCCCTGGCCGCCGCCCTCCTCGGCCTGGTCCTGCTGCCCCTGCTGCTCTATCCGCTCACCGCCCTCGCCGGGGCCCGCGCCGCCCTCGGCCGGGCCCTGCTCGCCCCGCGCGAGACCGAGCTGCGCGGCAGGATCGGGGAGGTCACCGCCTCCCGGGCCCGGCTCGCCGCCGCCTTCGAGGCCGAGCGGCGCCGGATCGAGCGCGACCTCCACGACGGGGCCCAGCAGCGGCTCGTCGCCCTCACCATGACCCTCGGCCTCGCCCGTTACGACGCCCCGCCCGGGCCGCTCGCCGACCAGCTCGCCCAGGCCCACGAGGAGGCCGGCCGGGTCCTCGCCGAGCTGCGCGAGCTCATCCACGGCATCCATCCGCAGGTCCTCGCCGACTACGGTCTCGGCGCCGCCCTCGCCGACGCCGCCGACCGCTCGGCCGTCCCGGTCGAGACCTCCGGCATCGACGAGGCCCTGCCCCGGCTGCCCGCCGCCGTCGAGAGCGCCGCCTACTTCGCCGCCCGCGAGGCCCTCGCCAACATCGGAAGGCACAGCGGGGCCGCCCGCGTCCGGATCACCGCCCGCCACACCGACGGCGCCCTCCACCTCGAGATCGAGGACGACGGGCGCGGCGGCGCCGACCCCGCGCACGGCAGCGGACTGACCGGACTCGCCGACCGGCTCGCCGTCCTCGATGGGACACTGACGATCACCAGCCCGCCCGGCGGGCCGACCCTGCTACGAGCGGAGATCCCGTGCAGCGCCCTCTCCGGATCGTCCTCGCCGAGGACAGCGTCCTCCTCCGCGAGGGACTGATCGGTCTCCTGGCCCGCTTCGGCCACGAGGTGGTCGCCGCCGTCGGAGACGCCGACGCCCTGGTCGCCGCCGTCACCGCGCACGAGCCGGACGTCGTCGTCACCGACGTACGGATGCCGCCCGGCTTCCAGGACGAGGGGCTGCGCGCGGCGGTCGCCCTGCGCGCCGAGCGCCCGGCGCTGCCGATCCTGGTGCTCAGCCAGTACGTGCAGCGCTCGTACGCCGCCGATCTCCTGGACGCGGGCGACGGCACCGGCGTCGGCTATCTCCTCAAGGACCGGATCGGTCAGGTCGAGGAGTTCCTCGACGCCCTGGCGAGGGTGGCGGACGGCGGCACGGTCGTCGACCCCGAGGTCGTACGGCAGCTGCTGCGCCGCCACCGCGACCCGCTGCGGGCCCTGACCCCGCGCGAGCGGGAGGTGCTCGGCCTGGTCGCGGAAGGGCACTCCAACGCGGCGGTCGCCCGGCGGCTGGTCGTCACGGAGGCGGCGGTCGGCAAGCACATCGGCAACATCCTGGCGAAGCTGAACCTGCCGCCGGCCGAGGACACCCACCGCCGGGTCCTCGCGGTCCTCGCCTACCTCCAGGCGTGAACACTCCGCGCGTGACCACTCCGGGCATGAACAAAGGAGCCCCTCGCTCTCGCGAGGGGCTCCTTCTGTCTGTGCGCCGCCAGGGACTCGAACCCCGGACCCGCTGATTAAGAGTCAGCTGCTCTAACCAACTGAGCTAGCGGCGCCTGCTGACAGAGAAAATACTACCTGGTCCCGAGGGGTGCTCGTGACCACCCGGGACCTGCTCCTCTTCCCCGCCTCAGATCGCCAGCGAGAGCACCACCGGAGCGGCTCGCCGGTTGAGCGTGTCGGCCGCCGAGCGGAGCCGGTGCGCGTGCTCGATCGGCAGGGAGAGCGCCAGGCAGCCCACGGCCGCGCCGGCCGTCAGCGGCACCGCCGCGCAGACCGTGCCCACCGCGTACTCCTGCAGGTCGAGCACCGGGACGGTCGGCGGCTGGCTGTCCAGCTTGGAGAACAGCACCTTCTCGTTCGTGATCGTCCGGGAGGTCAGCCGGGCGATCTTGTGGCGCGAGAGGTGGTCACGGCGCCCGTTCTGGTCGAGCTGGGTGAGCAGACACTTGCCGACCGCGCTGGCGTGCGCGGCGGAGCGGAAGTCCACCCACTCGTTGACCTTCGGGGTGCGCGGGCCGTCGGTGAACTGGGTGATCTTCACCTCGCCGTCGATGTACCGGCTGATGTAGACGGCGGCGCCGACCGAGTCGCGCAGCTCGGTCAGGGTCTCCTGGAGCTTGCGCTCCAGGGCCTCGCGGCGGGTGGTGCCGGAGCCCAGGAGGACCAGGGAGTCGCCGATGACATAGGCGCCGTCGGAGACCTGCTCCACGTATCCCTCGCGCCGGAGCATCAGGAGCATGGACGACAGATGGGCCACGGGCAGGCCGGTCTCCCGTGCGATCTGCACGTCCGTCACACCACCGCCGTGCCGTGAGACCGTCTCAAGCACGCGCAGGGCGTATTGCACCGAGTGGAACGGCGCGGTGGGCTCGGGCTTCAGCGCCACGGTTTCCCCCTACCAGGTTGTGACCGCAAGCTTCCGTACCACGATAGCCGCCAAGGCCCCGCTGCGGGGCGGCTGTTGGCGAGAATGATGCGGTGCCCCAGCGCCGCACGCTGGGCCGCGCCACTCTGGCATATGCCATGGTCACAGCCGTTCGACAGAGGCTGAGGTCAGGGCCGTGCGCGGGGCCGCCCGGGCGGGCGTGCGGAGTCGTTCCGGACGTGAAGATTTTTTCGGGGAATAAGCGGAGACTCCCTCCTGTTAGCGCTTTTCGTACGTACTTCCGTACCCACCGACGTCACTGCGCAGGAAGGCCCCCAGGTGAGCGACGCGATTCGAGGAGAGGCGCACGGTACCGCGCCCGTACCCCTGTCCGTACTGGACCTGGTGACCGTCGGCAGCGGGAGCACCGCGAGTCAGGCGCTCGCCACCAGCGTCGGGATCAGCCGGCTCGCCGAGCGCCGCGGCTATCACCGCCACTGGGTGGCCGAGCACCACTCCATGCCGGGGGTCGCCTCCTCCTCGCCCGCGGTGATCCTCGCCCACCTCGCCGCCCACACCCGCCGCATCCGGCTCGGCTCGGGGGGTGTGATGCTGCCCAACCACGCCCCCCTGGTGATCGCGGAGCAGTTCGGCACGCTTGAGGCCCTGGCTCCCGGCCGGATCGACCTCGGCCTCGGCCGCGCGCCGGGCACCGACGGGGCGACGGCCGCCGCGCTGCGCCGCACGGACACCCTGAACGAGGGCGCCGACGACTTCCCGGAGCAGCTCGCCGAGCTGACCCGTTTCCTGGACGACGACTTCCCCGACGGCCACCGCTACGCCCGGATCCACGCGGTGCCCGGCCCGGTGCAGGGGGCGGCGGGGCGGCCGCCGGTCTGGCTGCTCGGTTCCTCCGGCTTCAGCGCGCGCCTGGCCGGTCTGCTCGGTCTCCCCTTCGCCTTCGCGCACCACTTCTCCGCGCGCAACACCGTCCCGGCGCTCGACCTCTACCGGGACTCCTTCCGGCCCTCGGCGGTGCTCGACGCGCCGTACGCGCTGATCGGCGTCGGCGCGCTCGCCGCCGACGAGGCCGCGGAGGCCCACCGCCAGGTGCTGACCGGCGCCCTGTCGATGCTGCGCCTGCGCACCGGCCGTCCCGGCCTGATCCCGACCCCGAAGGAGGCGGAGACGTACGGATTCTCCCCGGCGGAGCGGGAGTTCGTCGACGGCTGGCTGGCGAACGTCGTGTACGGCACGGCGGACCAGGTGCGCGAGGGGCTCGACGCGCTCCAGAAGCGCACCGGCGCCGACGAGCTGATGATCACGGCCAATGTGCACGGCGGGGAGGCCCGGCTGCGCAGTTACGAGCTGATCGCCGACGCCTACGGACTGCCGGAGCTCTGAGAAAGCAGAGAAACCCGGGGCTCTGGTTCCTCGCCGGGGCGGCCCTCCGCCGGTCCCCCGCCGGGCCATAAGTGAACCTTAAACCGCTCGTCACATGTGGTGGCGGGCGGTTCCGTTTTGTGCCGCGGCCTCTCCGGGCGGCCCTGACAAGGGCTTTCTTGCGCCAATTGGTCTAGTCCTCAATCTGGTTCAGACCATTGACGTGCTGTTCATACGGCGGATATCACTGCTCCAACTTCCGTACCGCCACCCCTCCCGGAGGCCGCACGTGCACCCCCGCAAACCACTGATCGCCGCACTCCTCAGCTCGGCCCTGGCCGCCGGAGCGCTCGCCGCCACCGTCGGCCTCGGCTCCGCGCAGGCCGCCGACACCGCCACCACCGCCACGACCGCCGCCGGCGGCGTGCGGATCGCGTACTACGACCAGTGGAGCGTGTACGGCAACGCCTTCTATCCCAAGCACCTCGACACCCGGGGCATCGCGAGCAACCTCGATGTCATCAACTACTCGTTCGGGAACATCCACCCGACGAACCTCACCTGCTTCATGGCCAACAAGGCCGCGGGTGACGACAACAACCCGAACGCGGGTGACGGTGCCGGCGACTCCTACGCCGACTACCAGAAGTCCTTCAGCGCGGCCGACAGTGTGGACGGCGTGGCCGACAAGTGGGACCAGCCGATCGTGGGCGTCTTCAACCAGTTCAAGGAGCTGAAGGCGAAGTACCCCCACCTGAAGATCAACATCTCGCTCGGCGGCTGGACCTACTCCAAGTACTTCCACGACGCGGCGAAGACCGACGCGAGCCGCAAGAAGCTCGTCTCCTCCTGCATCGACCAGTACCTCAAGGGCAACCTGCCGGTCGAGGGCGGCTACGGCGGCCCCGGCACCGCGGCCGGCATCTTCGACGGCATCGACATCGACTGGGAGTACCCCGGCTCGTCCGGCGGCCACCTCGGCAACCACTACGGCCCCGAGGACAAGCAGAACTTCACCCTGCTCCTCGCCGAGTTCCGCAAGCAGCTCGACGCGTACGGCGCGGCGAACGGCGGCAAGAAGTACATGCTGACCGCGGCGCTCCCGGCCGGCCAGGACAAGATCAAGTACATAGAGACCGACAAGATCGGTCAGTACCTGGACTACGCCAACATCATGACGTACGACATGCACGGCGCCTGGGACGGCGACGGGCCGACGTACCACCAGTCCCCGCTGTACCCCTCGCCGAACGACCCGACCGACCCGATCGCGCCGGGCACCGAGAAGTACAGCATCGACAACGCCATCGACTCCTGGATCGACGGCAACCCGGCCTACGGCATCGCGGGCGGCTTCCCGGCGAACAAGCTGACGCTCGGCTACGAGTTCTACTACCGCGGCTGGAAGGGCGTGCCGGCCGGCACCACCAACGGCCTCGCCCAGCCCGCGACCGGCGGCTCGGGCGCCCGCCCGCTCAGCCAGCAGGCCGGCATCGCCCACTACAAGGAGCTCGGCGGCATCGTCGACAACGCGGCGACCACCTTCTGGGACGACCGCTCGAAGTCCTCGTACTTCTACAAGGACGGCGAGTTCTTCACCGGCCTGGACCAGAAGTCGATCCAGGCGCGGGTGGACTACGGCAAGCAGCGCGGCCTGGGCGGCGCGATGATGTACTCGCTGCTCGGCCTGGACGACAACATCACGCTGCTCAAGCAGATCAACAGCGCCCTCGGCGGCTCCACGGTTCCCCCGACCACCCCGCCGACCACGCCCCCCACCACCACGCCTCCGACGACGACGCCGCCCACCACCCCGCCGCCCACCGGCACCTGCGCCGCCCCGGCGTACGTGGCCGGCCAGGTCTACACCGGCGGCTCGCTCGTCTCCCACAAGGGCCGCACCTGGAAGGCCCAGTGGTGGACCCAGAACGAGGAGCCGGGCACGACCGGCGAGTGGGGCGTCTGGAAGGACCAGGGCGCCTGCTGAGGCCCTGACCCGCCGCCGAACCCTCGTACCACCTCGTACCACCTCGCACGACCCCTCATGAGCACTGCCCCCGCCCGGAATGTCCCTCCGGCCGGGGGCGGTTCCACGTTCCGGGGCCCGGGCCGCCGGACGCATCCCGCCTCCGGGATCAGACGGCCAGCGGCTCCGCGCCGATCAGCTCGGCGATACGGTCGGGGGACACCGCCCGGGAGTACAGCCAGCCCTGCCCGGTGTCGCAGCCGATGCGGCGCAGCCGGGTGGCCTGGCCCGCGGTCTCCACGCACTCGGCGGTGACCGTGAGCCCCAGCCGGTGGGCGAGCTGGACGAGCGCCTCGACGATCAGCTCGTCCGCCGGGTTGGCGTGCGCCTCGTCCTGGAAGCCGCGTACGAACGATCCGTCCAGCTTCAGCACGGAGACCGGAAGCCGGCTCAGATAGGCGAGGTTGGAATAGCCGGTACCGAAGTCGTCGATCGCGATCCGCACGCCCATGTCGCTCAGCGCCTGGAGCGCCTGGAGCGGGCGGCCCGCCGAGCCCATCACCGCGGACTCGGTCAGCTCCAGCTGGAGCAGATGCGGCGCGAGACCGGTCTCGGCGAGGATGCCGGCCACGTCGGCCACCAGGTCGGAGTCCCAGACCTGACGCACCGCCACATTGACGCTGACGAAGATCGGCCGGTCGCCCGGGTGGTCCTTCTGCCACTGCCGGGCCTGCCGGCAGGCGGTCCGCAGCACCCAGCGCCCGAGCTCGACGATGGAGCCGTCCTCCTCGGCGATTCCGACGAACCGATTCGGCGCCAGGGTGCCGAACTGCGGATGGTTCCAGCGCACCAGCGCCTCGACCCCGCGCACGGCCCCGTCGGCGAGGTCCACCAGCGGCTGGTACTCGAGCGCGAACTCCCCGCGCTCCACGGCGGGCCGCAGGGTGGAGGAGAGCGCCTGCCGGGTCATCCGGTGGGCGTTGCGCTCGGGATCGAAGAGCGTCCAGCGGGCCTTGCCGTCGGCCTTGGCCCAGTACAGCGTGGTGTCGGCGGCCTGCATCAGGCAGGTCGCGGAGGAGCCGCGGGCCCGTCGCTCGACGACGCCGATGGAGGCGGAGACGGAGAGCCGCTGTCCGGACAGGTCGAAGGGCTCCTGGAGCGCGGTGAGGACGGACTGGGCGAGATCGGCGAGCTGTTCGGTGCCGGTGGAGTCCTCGACCAGGATCGCGAACTCGTCGCCGCCGAGCCGGGCCACGAGGTGCCCGCCGTTGCGCGTGTAGCCGTAGCCGTCGGCGCACTCGGTGAGCCGGCCGGCGACGGCGGCGAGCAGCCGGTCGCCGATCCGGTGGCCGAGCGTGTCGTTGACCGCCTTGAAGCCGTCGAGGTCGAGGTAGCAGATGCCGATCCGCCCTGTTCTGCCATGCCCGTACGACTGGTACGACTCGTACGACCGCTCCCGGGGGTCCTCGTCCGCGGGGCCCTCGGCGGCGGCGGTCTCCAGGGCGGCGGTGAGGCGCTCGAAGAACAGGGTGCGGTTGGGCAGTCGGGTGACCGGGTCGTGCATCTGGAGGTGGCGCAGCCGGGCCTGGAGCTCGCGCCGGTCGCTGATGTCGGCGACCGACAGCAGGACGCGCGGGCGGTCGGGCACGGGGGCGACGGTCACCTCGGCCCACAGGGAGCGGCCGTCGGGGTGCTTGAGCCGGCGGGTGCAGCGGAAGCGGGAGCGGCGGCCGCGCAGCACCTCGCGGTAGGCGTGCCAGGTGCGTCCGTCGGACCCGAGGTCGACCAGGTCGGCGGCGGCCTGCTCGCGCAGGGCGGCGGGTTCGGTGCCGAGGAGGGTGCCGAGGGCCTCGTTGGCGGCGACGACGACGCCGTCCCGGTCGACCACGGCCATCGCGAGCCGCGCGGCCCGGAAGGCGGCCCGGTAGTCGCGGAGTTCGGCATCGGGACCGGGTGCGGATGAGTGACGCTCTGTGAGCACCGGCTCCGCCGACGGGTGCACCGGTACTTCGGGGGTTCCGCTCACCGCTCGCTCCCGTAGTGCGTTCGGGCCGTACAGATGTGGTCGGAATGGTCGGCCAGGGAAAGTGTGCCGATCATAGAGGCTGGCCCGGGGGCCGTTCCAGCTCCGAGGCCCGCCGCGCGGCCCCGGCGGACTGTGAGGCTCCCCACCCGCACGCCCGCCCGATCGTTTCTGCGCGGGTCTGACACGGGTCGTTGAGGACCTGACCGAATGTGACTTTCCGTGAGCTGCTGCGCGTCCGTGTCGCGTCGACCCGGCGCGTCCCGCTCACCCGACCGGGGCAGCCGAAAGGTGCGAAACGTCATAAACCACCACAAGGTGGGTGGGGAGTCACGCTTTCCGGAGCCGGAGGTCCACGTGAGGGGTCAGCAGCCACCCGGGGGAGTGCAACGCTCGCGCCTGCGCGCCGGTGCGGCTGCCTTCACCTCGCTCGCGGCGCTCGCCGCGACCGGGCTCGTCGCCGGGCCCGCCGTCGCCGAGCCCTCCGCGGGGCCGTGCGCCCTGCCCCGTACCGCCGCCCATCACTCGCTCGGCCTCGACACCTGGAACGGGTCCTATCCGCGGCCCACCCGCACCCTCGACGCCGTCATGGTCTTCCTGTCCTTCCCGGACTCCCAGCCGCTGACCACCCCCGCCGAGCTGGCCGCCGACCACTTCCCCGGCACGGCCGACTTCTTCGAGCGGGCCTCCTACGGCCGGTTCACCCTGCGCGCCCATCCGCAGACCGACTGGACCCGGATGCCGCAGGACTCCGTCGCGTACGCGATACGGCGGGACTGGAGCGCCGAGCACCGGGCGGCGTATCTGCGCGACGCGATCCGGGCGGCCGACGACTCCGTCGACTTCTCCCGCTACGACGTCGTCTATCTGGTCGCCGACCCCGACGCGCCCGGCGTGGACTCCGACGCCACCAAGGTGGTCAACCTGGAGCGCCCGCTGGAGGTCGACGGCACCGAGATCAAGCGGGTGGTCACGGTCTTCGAGCGCCATCCGCCGGACCGCAACGTGCTCGCCCACGAGACCGGCCACGTCTTCGACCTGCCCGACCTCTACCACCGGCCGACCGACGGCAAGGGCGACTGGGACACCCATGTGGGCGACTGGGACGTCATGGGCAGCCAGTTCGGGCTCGCCCCGGACCTCTTCGCCTGGCACAAGTGGAAGCTGGGCTGGCTCGACCGCTCCCAGGTGACGTGCGTGCGCGACCCCGGTACGCAGGTGATCAGCCTGGAGCCGGTCGCCGCGGCGCCCGTGGCCGGCGGCACCGTCGGCACCCGCCTGGCGGTGGTCCGCACCGGCGAGGACAGCGTCCTGGCGATCGAGGCCCGCGCCGCGACCGGCAACGACCGGGACACCTGCACCGAGGGCGTGCTCCTCTACCGGGTCCGCAACGAGGCGGCCTCCGGCGAGGGCCCGGTGGAGGTCGTGGACACCCATCCGCGGACCGACTCGTGCTGGGAGCGCTCGGTCTACCCGCCGCTCGCGGACGCGCCGCTGGAGGAGGGCGAGTCCTTCACCGTGCCGGACGCCGGCGTCCGGGTGGAGGTCGCCGAGCGGAGCAAGGCGGGCGTGTGGACCGTCCGCGTGACGGGTCCCCGGGCGGCACCGGTGCGGTGAGGGTGCGCCGGCCCCCGGCCCCGGTCCGGTCCCAGGACACGAAGAAGCCCCCCGCTTCCGCGAGGGGCTTCTTCCGTCTGTGCGCCGCCAGGGACTCGAACCCCGGACCCGCTGATTAAGAGTCAGCTGCTCTAACCAACTGAGCTAGCGGCGCCTGCTGACGTCGTAGACATTAGCACCCGGATCCGCCGAAGCAAAAATCGATACCCGCACGTCGGCGCCCGAAACCATCCGGGCCGCCCGGACGCAGGCCCACAGCAGCACCTCCGGGCCGGGCAGCCAGGGTGTGCGGGTGTCCGGGGCGACCAGCCAGCGGGGCCCCGAGGCGTCGGACGGGGTGAGCGGGGGCACGGTCACGGCGTCCCCGGTGCCGTGGCAGAGCGGCCGGGGCACGGCGTCCCCCCACTCTTCCCAGTCCAGCAGGGAAGGTAACCGCTGGGCCGTGCCGGGGGCGGCGAAGAGCAGCATCCGGCCCCGGTGCACGGCGACGGGCCCGGAGCCCGGGCCCTCGGCCCAGAGCCGGTCCAGCATCCGGCGCCCGAACGTCGGCTCCACGTTCACCACGTCGAAGACACGGCCGCAGGGCAGCACGGCCGGGGAGGTGGGCCGCTCCTCCCAGCGGGTGAGCGTGGCGCCCGGGCGGGAGGCGGCGGAGGCGAGCCAGGCGGCACCGTCCTCGGTGACGCGCGCGGCCTGGTGCCGTCGCTCCTCGTCCGGGTCCCGCAGGAAGCGGAAGATGTCGTACGGGGTCGTCTCGTCGCTCAGCCACGTGGTCATGGGACAAGATCTACCGGGTGTGACCGATCCGTTTCAGCGGGTTGCCAGAAACCCGGACAGACCGGGGTCGGGAGGAGTATCTTGCGCCCCGGCATATGCCAGGGCGCTGGGCTGCCCGGGTAGTCCGGGGGCTCACTCCTCGGGGTCGCGGCCGCCCGTACGGATCAGGTCCTGTCCGAACTCGATCATCTTCCGCGCGTAGTCCTCGGTCCACTCGGCCCGCTCGGCCACGTCCGCGGCCGTCAGCCGGTCGAAGCGGCGCGGATCCGCGAGCTGGGCCGCCGCGATCGCCTGGAACTCGACCGCCCGGTCCGTCGCCGCCCGGAACGCCATCGTCAGCTCGGTCGCCCGGGTCAGCAGCTCCCGCGGGTCCTCGATCGACTCGAGGTCGAAGAAGTGCTCCGGGTCGGCGGTCGCCTCGGCGGGCTCGAAGACCAGCGGCGCCGGCCTGACCCGCCGCTGCCCACTCCGCTCAGCCGGTTCCGCCATGGTCCTTCTCCTCCTCGCACACACGCGGCCCGGACACCCGGGCCACCTTCCATTCTCCCGCGCCTGGCAAGACCGCCCCAGGGCCACGGCTCGCGCCCCCCGTCACGGCGTCCAGCCCACCCGGTGTTCCGCCAGATGGGACAGGACCGCGTGGTTGGCCTCCCACCCGTCCGGGAACTTCACCGTGACGCCCAGCTGGACCGGCTCCGTCGAGGGGTGTTCGTCGAGGAGGTCGGCGACGCCGGCGCGGCAGACGACGACGCAGGCGTGACGGTGGCGGGAGGCCAGGACGCAGAGGCGGCCGGTCTCCAGGTGGAAGGCGGTGGCGTCGGGGCGGCCGGAGAGCGGGTGGAGGACGACGGTCACGTCGTACTCGCGGCCCTGGAGGCGGTTCGCCGTGTCCACGGTCACGCCGGAGACACCCAGCTCGACCAGGGCCGCCCGGATCGACGCCGCCTGGTCGCGGTGGGCCGTGCCGACCGCGATCCGGTCGGCGGTGAGCGGCGCCGGGTCGGGGGAGCGCTCGCTCACCGTCACACCGCCGCGGTCCAGGAGACGGCGCACGACCAGGGCGACGGCGTGGACCGCCTCGGGATCGGTGCGCGGGGTGTGCCGGGCGGGCAGTTCGAGCAGGCCCCAGCCGGACTCCGCCGCCTCGTCCAGGACCCGGTCAGGACCCGAGCCGTCCGAGTCGACGCCGAAGGACAGCCGCCGGTCACCGTGACCGGTGCCGCTGCGGAACGGGGTGTACGGGTAGAAGGCGTCGGACACCAGGGGCGCGGCCGACGCCGGGAGCCGCCAGGACACCGGAAGGCGGTGCTGGGGCAGCTCCGGGTTGTGGGCGAGCAGGGTGCTGACGGCGGAGGCGGACGGGTCGTACGACAGGCCCGCCCACTGCTCCGCGCCCACCACCGAGAACGGGTCGAGCTGCCCCGGGTCGCCCACGAACAGCGCCCGCTCGAACAGGCCCGCCACGGCGAGCAGCGCGTCCGAGCGCATCTGGTACGCCTCGTCCACGATCGCGTGCGCCCACGGCTCCACGTTCTTCACGTGCGCCCACTTCGCGGCCGTCGACACGACCACGGGAAGCCCGGTCAGCTCCGCCGCCTTCGCGGACTTCCGCACCTGCTCCAGGTCGTCGAGCGCCTTGTCGTACGGGTCGGAGTCGTTGGAGTGGAGCCGGCCCACCGGGAGCCCGGGCCGCTTCTCGGCGATCCGCAGCACCAGATCGTCCACCTGCGCGTTCGTCTGCGCGACGACCATCAGCGGACGTCCGGCGTCCGCCAGTTCCAGCGCGGCCCGCACCACGAGCGTCGACTTGCCCGCGCCGGGCGGGGAGTCGACGACCACACCGCGGGCGTCTCCGTGCAGGGTGCTCTCCAGGATGGCGGCCGTCGCCCGCGCGGCCGCCGCGGACGGATCGAAGGCGGTCACCGCCGGGGTCACGGATTCGGGGCTCACAGCACGTCCTCGGGGGTCACGGCATCGGGCAGTTCGACGGCGTCCGGGCGCGGGGGGCCGCCGTGCGTCCACGGGGTCTCCTCCGGGTCCGGCAGCTTCGCGCCCATCCGCTGGTCGTGCTCGAACAGCGTCCACACGATCCGCTCGCCCTTCTCCGGCACGGAGCCCTCCGCCGGCTCCTTCGAACGGCCCATCTTGTCCGTCAGCCGCAGCACCAGCGACCCGTCCGGCTCGTCCGCCACGAACTCGGCCGTCTGCGGCCTGCCGTCCAGCGACCGGAACACCTTCACGCCGCCTCCCAGGTGCGGCCGGTCGTCCGTGCGGACCGTGAGCAGCGGGCGGGGCCGGCCCTTCTCCGTGTACGCCATGGTGACGTCGACGACCTCCGCGACGAACGCCTCGCCCGACAGCCGCCGCCCCGCCATCACCAGCGGGTCGTCCAGGGCCTCCTGTGCCTCCAACTGGCCCTGCGCCTGCTCGCGCGCCGCCAGCTTCTGCGCGGCGGTCACGGCGTCGTCCCGGCGCGGCTGCGGCGGCTCGCCCGCCGCGATCCGGTCCCGCTGGCCCGTGAACGACCAGCGGTCACGCGTCCAGCGGTCGGCGACCCGGGCACCCTCCGGCAGCTCCCGCAGCAGACCGAGCGCCCGCCACACCGCGTCCCAGGTCGGCTCCAGCTGGGAGCGGACCAGCTCGCGGATCTCCCGCTCGGCCCGGTGCAGCGCGGCGAGCCCGTCCTCGGCCGCCCCGCCGTCCTCGGCCGCGCCGAGCGCCTGCCGGGCCCGGTCATAAGCCTCGATCGCGGGCGCGAGGAGCTTGTTGTCGAAGGCCGGATCGGTCGCGGGACCGGCCGGCGGACACAGCAGCTGCCCCCGCGCGTCCCGCCCGAGCTCGGCGCGCAGCGCCGCCTCGGCACCGGACTCGCCCTCCGGCGGGTCGATCCAGGCGAGCAGCGCACCCAGGTGCTGGTCCTCCAGCGACGACTGGCCGGTGGCCCAGTGCCGGTTCAGCAGGTCCGTCGCCGCGACGAGTAGCGAGGAGCCCGGCACCCGGGCCCGCTCGCCGAGGTGGGTCAGCCAGCGGCCGAGCAGCGGCACCCGCGGCGGCGCGGGGAAGGGCGTGTCCGGGTCCTGCTCCGCCGTCCGCCGGAACCGCGTCGACCGTCCCAGCAGCCGTACGTACGCGAGGGCGGCCCGGCTCGGCACGACCACCTGCGGCGCGTCCGCGCACAGTTCGACCTCGACCTTGACCTTCTTCCCGGTCTCCGGGTCGGTCTCGGAGCGCTCCGCCGCCTCCACCGCCTCCGCGAAGGAGTCGACGTACGGCAGGATCTCGCCGGCCAGCTCGGCGAGGAACGCGAACCGCAGATCGCGGTCGCGCGGCTGCGGTACGACGAGCAGCCGCGGCCGCTCGGGGTCGGTGCCCACCAGGGCCCCGAGCGGCGCGCCGGCCTCGCCCGCGGTCGTGAGCGGCACGAGGACCAGGGGCCGCTCGGACAGGTGCCGGTGGCGCACGGTGGCCAGCGGCTGGGCCCGGCCCGCCTCGACGGCCTCCATCCGGGCCAGGGTGGAGATCAGCGACATGCCGCGACCTCCAGCGCCTCGGCCCGCAGTGCCCGGGCCCGGCGCAGCGCCCCGACCGCCGGGTCGTCGGGGTCGCCCGCCTCGCCCCGCGCCGCCGCCAGGACCGCGCCGATCGTCGTCAGGCCGCCCAGCTCGCCGCGCACCGACCGGCCGAGCGCCGCCACCACGTCCGCGGCCCGCGCCCGCTCCCGGCAGTGGAAGGCCAGCTCGCAGGCGGACAGGCACTCCGGCGCGTACGCGTGCGGCACGCACTCCACCGCCGCCGCCAGCTGCTCCGCCGAGCACTCCGCCACGTCGAAGGTCACGCCCTCGGGCAGCGCGTCGGCGATCTCCTCGATCCGGGTGAGCCGGGTGAGCTGGCGCCGGGTCACCGACAGCTGCTTGCGGACGTCCACCGCGGAACCCGTCGGCAGGTTGGAGAAGTCCTTGGGGCAGACCAGCAGCACCGTGTGCGCCACCCGCGCGCCCTCCGTGACGGCCGCGACCCGCTCCAGGGCCAGCACGTACACCGCCGCCTGGCGGGCCGCCGCCCCCACCTTCGACGCGTCGGCGGACCCGTCGATCATCGGGAAGGACTTGATCTCCACGACCGTCCACCGCCCGTCGGGGTGGACCACGACCGCGTCGGGCTCCAGATAGACGGGGGAGCCGGCGACCTCCAGGGCCAGCATCGGATGGTCGAGCAGAGCCCAGCGTCCGGCCGCCGTCGCCTCGCGCAGCGCGAGCGCCGTGCGGGCCGCGCGGCCCTCGGGCCCGGCCGCCGCGAGCTCCGGCAGGTCCACCGCCGACGGCTCCTCGATCCCGAGCAGCCGCAGCAGCTCGCGGCCCCCGTCCGCCTTCACCTTCGCCTCGAAGGCGTTGCCCCGGGCGATCGCGAACTGCGACTGGCCGAAGCCCGAGGGGGCGCCCAGCTTCGCGGCCAGCGCGGTCTTGTCGACCCCGGCGCCGTCCAGGATCGCCCGTCGCCGGCAGCCCGGGTTGGCGGCCAGCGCGGCCAGCGCCCGCGCGTCCAGCGGACGCGGCACGGCGGCCGGTCCGCGCAGCTCAGCGAGCCGGTGCCGGAGTGTCGTCTGCGGCGGCCGGTGCGGGCCGCCGCCCAGGGATGCGCTCACCCGCGGAAGTCTCCCATCCGCCACTGACAGGCGGGGCGCTTTGCCGGGATCCGCCCGCCATCGCCCGGTCCGCCGCCCGGTCCGCCGCCGGGCTCGTGACCCGGTCCGCGACCCGGTCCGCGAGGCGCATCGCGTACGGCGCGAGCAGCAGCCCCGCGCCCATCACGGCCGCCCCGGCGACGGCGTCCAGGAAGTAGTGGTTGGCCGTGCCCATCACCACGAGGACGGTGAGCAGCGGGTACGCGACGCCGAGCGCCTTGAACAGCGGCGTCCGCCCGTACCGCCACAGCATCACCCCGCACCACAGCGCCCAGCCGACGTGCAGGCTGGGCATCGCCGCGTACTGGTTGGTGAGCCCGCCGAGACCGCGCGGCGCGCTCGCCTCGCCGCCCCACCAGCCGTACGCGCTGAACTGCGCCATCGTGTCGACGAATCCGTGGGCCGGATCGAGCAGCCGGGGCGGGCAGGTGGGCAGCAGGGTGAAGCCGACGAGCCCGAGGAGGGTGGCGGCCATCAGCCAGGTGCGGGCGGCCCGGTAGTGCGCGGGACGGCGGCGGAACAGCCACACGAGGACGGCCGGGGTGACCAGATAGTGCAGGGAGGCGTACGCGAAGTCGGCGGGCACGCCGAGGGCCGGGGTGGTGGTGAAGAGGCGGTTGAGCGGATGCTCGGCGTCGATGCCGAGGGACTGCTCGAAGCGGAGGATGGCCAGGCCGTGGTCGACGGCGGCGGCCACGTCCCCGCGGGCGAGCAGCCGGCCGCCGGAGTAGGCGGCGTACACCACGGCGATCAGTATCAGCTCCGCCCACCAGCGTGGCCTGCGCATAGGTGCTTCCCCCGGCTTCCCCGGCGGGTCCTTCGCGACCCGTCCCCGACCGAGTGAGGACGCCCGTGGGCGGCCGCGGGTTGCCCGGCGGTCACCGCGAATTCAGGTGGGCGATGATGGAGGTGCACCTTGTTCCGTGGACCCCTGGAGAGCCTTCATGGCACCGCGCATCCTGCTCGCCCGGCACGGCCAGACCGAGTGGTCGCTGCTCGGCCGTCACACCGGCAGGACCGACATCCCTCTGCTCGACGAGGGCCGGCGCGGCGCGAAGCTGCTCGGCGAGCGCCTCGGGCGCGGGCCGTGGGCCGGACTCGACGGCGTCGAGGTGCGCACCAGCCCGCTGGTGCGGGCCCGGGAGACCTGCGAGCTGGCCGGTTTCGGCGAGCGCGCGCGGAACTGGGACGCGCTGATGGAGTGGGACTACGGCGCCTACGAGGGTCTGACCCCGGCGCAGATCCAGGAGCTCCGCCCGGGCTGGCTCATCTGGCGCGACGGCGTCCCGGAGGGAGAGTCCCGTGCGGAGGTCTCGGCCCGCGCCGACGAGGTGGTGGAGTGGGCTCGCTCGGCCGACCGTGACGTCCTCGTCTTCGCCCACGGTCACATCCTGCGCACCATAGGCGCCCGCTGGCTCGGCGAGGACATCTCCTTCGGCGCCCGCATCCGCCTCGACCCGACCAGCCTGTCGGTCCTGGGCTGGGCGTACGGCGCGCCGGCCGTCGAGCGCTGGAACGACACCGGGCACCTGGAGTAGCCGACCCGGGCCGCCTGCGGCGGTGAGCCCGGGGGTCAGTAGGCGGCGAGGACCCGGCGGGTCTCCGACAACATCCTGCGGATACGGGCGGATTCGACGCCGTCGAGGGAGTCCTCCACGCGCTGGACCTCCGCCGCGGCCTCCTCGGGCCGGCCCGCGTGGGCGAGGTCGCCGGCGAGCTGGGCCCGGTAGAGGGCGAGGTTGCGGGCGAAGTGCGGGTTCTGCAGGACCGTGGCGCGGTGGGCGTGGCGGGCCGCGCGGGACCAGTCGCCCAGCAGCGACCAGCACTGCGCCTCCAGGGCCTCCAGTTCCGGCTCGCCGAAGAAGGTCATCCACTCGGGGTCGCGGTCGTCGGGGCCCCGCTCGAAGAAGGCGTGGGCGCGGCCCAGGGCCTGGGCGCAGGCGGAGCGGTCGCCGAGACCGGCCCAGGCTCCGGCCTCCCGCAGGGTGAGCAGGGCGAGCAGCCGGGCCGAGGCGAGCGGCTGAGCGGCCCGCAGCCCGGCCTGGGCGGCCCGGACCGCCTCCCGGTAGCGCCCCGAGTCCCTGGCCAGGAACGACGTGTTGCAGAAGGCGTGCGCCTCGAGCGCCGCGTCCCCGGCCACCCGGGCGGTGGCCAGCGCCTCGGCGTAGTGGGAGCGGGCGTCGTCGAGGCGGCCCGAGTCATGGGCGAGCCAGCCGACGGAGATGGCCAGCTCGCCGGCGCCGTGATGCAGCCGGTCGGCGGTGGAGCGGCGGGCGGTGACGCCCGCGTCGAGCAGGGCGTAGGCCGTGCGGAGGGGCTGGGTGGCCCGGCGGTAGAGGCCGTCGGCACCGTGCCGGTCGTCGAGCAGCCGGATCTGCCGTACCGCGTCCTCCACGGCGCGGACCTCGGCGTCGCCGACACGGTGGGCGCCCCGGGGGGCGGGGACGGCGGCCGCGGGGCCGCCGAGTCCCAGCGAGGCGGCCGCCACGGTGACGGTGCCGCCGGTCATGAATGCGCGACGCAGCACGTCGCTCTCCTCATCGTTCCGGGTGGTGATGGCGAGGGGCGGTGGCGATCCGGCCGCCACGGCGGCCGGCCGCCGGCCGCGCACGGCCTCCCGCGCCGAGAACCCCAGGTCCGCAAGGCCGAGTCCGGGGAACATGTGCAGGAAGACCCGCTCGTACGCGTAGTTCGGGCAGCGGATCTCGCCCGCCTCCACGCGCCCGATGTAGCGGGCGTCGCATGCGACCTGCTCGCCGATCTCCCGTGCCGCCCGGCGGACGAGCGCGGCGAACTCCGCCGGGGAGCGCTGTCCGCGGAGTCGGCGGAAGGCGAGATTGGGAACTGCCCGTGACAACGCCATGGCCGAGCCCTCTCCTGGTGCTGCCGGTGTTCCGGCGGGGCAAGAACGTACCTGCTGTGACCGGTCGCGCACGCAGGGTTTGGCAACAAATCGGATATCTCGCCCGCGATCTGCCATGAACTGCCATCCTTTGCGGCGGCGTGCCGCCGTAGCCGTTGACGCGTAGGGGCGTTGAACCATGCGGAGAGACGGAACGTGTCTCCTCAGGAGCGAGGAGGGTCCCATGGTGGAGACCGAAGCGATCGGGGTGGCCGGATCGCAGTCGACCGAGCGGCACGCGCCCACGCAGGACGCCAGCGCGTCCCCCGCACCCCCCGTGAACCGCGCCTTCGTCGGCGAGCCCTGTGACCTGGTGACCGTCCCGGCCCGGCAGGGCCTGGAGGCCGTGGACATCCTGCGCCGCGGCGGCGCTCCCGCGGTCGGCCCCGTGCTGCACGACGGCGCCTGCGACACGCTCGGCTTCCTGGTGCCGCCCGGCACGGCGGCCGCCTGGGACATGCCGGGCAGCGCCTGTACGCGGACGGACGGCCGGGGACTGCGGCTGCCGGAACTGCCGGAGCTCCCCGGCCCGGACGGCGCCACCCCCCGCCCCGCCGACTGGCTGCTGCCGCCCGGCGACACCGGCCAGGTCACCGACCCCACCATGCTCCGCGAGGCCCTGGGCCAGGCCGCCCGACTGATCGAGGCGGCGGACGGCTGCCACTAGGGGGCGATCCCGAAGACAGGCCCTTGACCGGGCCGAGGCCGTGCTCCACGGACGTCGTCGGGCGGGTGATTTCCCGATGCGCCGATAATGGGCTCGTGGCAAGGAACAAGCAGCGGGAACGGGTGGCGGGAGCCGCCGCGGTCGTCGAGACCGTCGACGGGGGTCTCGCCGAACTCATACCCGACCGGGAGCGCCCCCGCGGGTGGACGCTGCTCATCGACGGCGCCCCGCAGTCGCACGTCGACCTCGACGACCCCGCCCATCTCTCCTTCGAGTACCAGCGGCGCCTCGGCCACATCGCCGACCTCGCCGCCCCGCCGAACAAGCCGATCCAGGTCGTGCACCTCGGCGGCGGCGCCTTCACCCTCGCCCGGTACGTCGCGGCCACCCGCCCGCGCTCCACCCAGCAGATCGTCGAACTCGACGCCCCCCTGGTGCAGCTGGTCCGCCGCGAGCTGCCGCTCGACGCCGCCGCCCGGATCCGGGTCCGCTCCACCGACGCCCGCGCCGGGCTCGGCAAGGTGCAGGACGGCTGGGCGGACCTGATCATCGCCGACGTCTTCAGCGGGGCCCGTACCCCCGCGCATCTCACCAGTACGGAGTTCCTGGCCGAGGTACGGCGGGTGCTGCGGCCCGGCGGCTTCTACGCGGCCAACCTCGCCGACGGTCCGCCGCTGGCCCATCTGCGCGGCCAGATCGCCACCGCCGCCACCGTCTTCCCCGAACTCGCGCTCGCCGCCGACCCGACCGTGCTGCGCGGGCGCCGCTTCGGCAACGCCGTCCTGCTCGCCTCGGACCGGGAGCTGCCGGTGGCCGAGCTGACCCGGCGGGTGGCGACCGACCCCCACCCGGGGCGGGTCGAGCACGGGCGGGCGCTGGCCGACTTCACGGGCGGCGCGACGCCGGTCACCGACGCGAGCGCCAAGCCCTCTCCCGTACCGCCGCCGGCCGTCTTCCGCTGAGCCACGGCCGGCGGTCGGTCAGCGCTCCTCGATCTGCACGCGGGGCGCCGTGTCGTGCCACACGCAGAAGACGGAGATCTCCCGGCCGTCCTTGGTGAAGGTCACCCGGATCCAGGTCGGCTGCTTCCACACCTGCATCTGCCAGCCCGACCCGGGCGTGGCGGAGACCAGCTCGGCGGAGGAGGGCCCGAGGTCGAACACGACCCGGCCGCCGTCCGTGCCGTAGCTCTTGACATCACCGGAGCCGCCCGAGCCGCTGCCGGGGCTGCTCGTCGCCGGTTTCGGGCTCGCGGTGCGGGGCGACGGGGTGGCGGACGGTGACGTGGAGGGGCGGGCGGTGCTCGGTGACGCCGACGGGGGCGTGGAGGAGGGCCGGGCGCTGTGCGTCGAGGAGGCCAGGGGGTCGGCGACGGTGCCGCCGGACCCGGGCGCGGCCGTGGTGCCGGACGGGATGGGCAGGGCGCGCGGCGGGTCGTAGACCGTGCCGGCCAGCACCGTGTGCACGCCCCACCAGGAGAGCGTGACCGCCGCGCCCGTGGCGAGCGACCACGCCAGCGCGTGAACCAGTCCTCTTCGCATCCGGCTCATCCTGCCATCCCCCGAATGGCGTACGGTGCCGCCCATGGCAAGTGTGCTCGTGGTCGAGGACGACCAGTTCGTGCGCTCCGCCCTCATCCGGCACCTGACCGAGGCCTCACACACCGTGAGGAGCGTCGGCACGGCCCTGGAGGCGCTGCGCGAGGTCGCCCATCTCCGTTTCGACGTGGTCATCCTGGACCTCGGACTGCCCGATCTGGACGGTGCCGAGGCGCTGAAGATGCTGCGCGGGATCACCGACGTGCCGGTGATCATCGCGACCGCCCGCGACGACGAGACCGAGATCGTCCGGCTGCTCAACGACGGGGCGGACGACTACCTGACCAAGCCGTTCTCGGTGGAGCACCTGTCCGCCCGGATGGCGGCCGTGCTGCGGCGGGCCCGGTCGGCGGCGGGGGAGGCGCCGCCCTCCCGGGAGATCCGGGTCGGGGGCCTCGCCATCGACCCGCTGCGGCGCCAGGCGGTGCTCGACGGGAACGCGCTGGACCTGACCCGCCGGGAGTTCGACCTGCTGGCCTTCCTCGCCGGCCGGCCGGGGGTGGTCGTCTCGCGCAAGGAGCTGCTCGCCGAGGTGTGGCAGCAGTCGTACGGCGACGACCAGACCATCGACGTCCATCTGTCGTGGCTGCGACGGAAGCTCGGCGAGACGGCCGCCCGGCCGCGCTATCTGCACACCCTGCGCGGGGTGGGCGTGAAACTGGAGCCGCCCGTGGAGCACCTGGAGCGCCGGCCGTGAGATGGGCGCTCGTCAAGGTGTCGCTCGCGGTGACCGCCATGGTGGTGATCGCGTTCGCGGTGCCCCTCGGTCTCGTGGTCAAGGAGATGGCCCGCGACCGGGCCTTCTCCAACGCCGAGCGGCGTGCCGCCGGCCTCGCGCCGGTCCTCGCCATCACCACCGACCGCGAACAGCTGGAGCGGGCCGTCGCCACCACCGACGACGGGGCCGAGGGCCGGCTCGCCGTGCACCTCCCGGCGCCCGGCGAACCGGGCGGCAGGGGTGCGGAGATCGGCACCCGCCGGGTCAGCGACGAGGACCTGGCCACGACCCGGGCCCTTGGCCGGGCGACCATCGCCGAGGTGCCGGGCGGCTCCGCGCTGCTCCAGCCCACCGCGGTCAGCTCCGGGCAGGTCGCCGTGGTCGAACTCTTCGTGCCCGAGGGCGAGGTCAGCAACGGCGTCGCCACCGCCTGGCTGGTCCTGGCCGCGGTCGGCGTGGCCCTGATCGTCGGCTCCGTGGCCGTCGCCGACCGGCTCGGTCTGCGGATGGTCCAGCCCGCCCAGCGGCTCGCCCGCGCCGCCCACGAGCTGGGCGAGGGCAGACTGGGCGCCCGGGTCCGCGAGGAGGGGCCGCCGGAGCTCAAGTCGGCCGCCGTCGCCTTCAACTCGATGGCCGACCAGGTCGTCCAGCTCCTCGCCAACGAGCGGGAGCTGGCCGCCGACCTCTCCCACCGGCTGCGCACCCCGCTGACCGTGCTGCGGCTCAACGCGGCCTCGCTGGGCTCGGGTCCCGCGGCGGACCAGACCCGGGCCGCGGTGGAGCAGCTGGAGCGCGAGGTCGACACCATCATCCGTACCGCCCGGGAGGCGAAGCCCCAGACCCAGCCCACCGTCGCCGTCGCCGGCTGCGACGCCTCCGAGGTGGTGCGCGAGCGGATGGCCTTCTGGTCGGCCCTCGCCGAGGACGAGGACCGCAAGGTACGGGTCGCGGGGCTGGAACGCCCGGTGCGCATCCCGGTCGCGCGGCCCGAACTCGTGGCGGCCCTCGACGCCCTGCTCGGCAACGTCTTCCGGCACACCCCGGAGGGCACCGCCTTCTCGGTGGACCTCCACAACGGCGACGACGCGGTGATCATCCTGGTCTCGGACGCGGGTCCCGGCATCGCCGACCCCGCCGCCGCGCTGGCCCGCGGGGCGGGCAGCGGCCGGGACGGCTCCACCGGGCTCGGCCTCGACATCGTGCGGCGGATGGCGGAGTCCACCGGCGGCGACGTGCGGATCGGGCACTCGGTGCTCGGCGGCACCGAGGTCCGCATCTGGATCGGCCTGGACGGCCGCCGCGCGGGCGGCGACGGGAGCCGCCGCGGCCGCCGGGCGGAGTCCGGCCCGGCCCGCCGCGCCCGCCGCCAGAAGGTCTGACCGCCCCGGACGGCGGGCCAACCTTTAATCGTTCCGATGGCTTCCTTAAGCGGAGCCTAAGGATCCTCAACAGGGGCCTCCGCATAGGCATTTGTCCGTTTCCCTGTCGCTAGCGTGCTGCCGCACCCCCTCCCCACCCCCACCCCGGCACACAGAGGCAGGCACGCGATGGGCAGCAACGCGCAGCGCACTTCACACCGGCGCAAGGCCGGCGGCAGGACCAAGGTCGTCGGTGCGGTGGTCGCCGCCGCGGTGATCGGCGGCGCGGCCTTCGCGTTCTCGGGCACCGCCCAGGCCTCGGACGTCGGCGCCGCCTACACCAGGACCAGCTCCTGGGTCGGCGGCTACACCGGCCAGTACGTGATCACCAACGAGACCTCCAGCGTCCAGTCGGGGGGCTGGACGCTGGAGTTCGACCTGCCCGAGGGCACCACGATCGGCTCCCTCTGGAACGGCGAGCACACCGTCTCCGGCCGCCACGTCACCGTGAAGCCCGCGAGCTGGAACAAGGAGCTCGCCCCCGGCCAGTCCGTCACCGTCGGCTTCGTGACCTCCGCCTCCGGCGCGGCCGGCGACCCGGTCGACTGCCTCATCAACAAGGCCGCCTGCTCCGCCGGTGGAGCCACCCCCACGCCCGGCGGCCGCCCCACCGGGCAACCCACCCGGACCCCCGCGCCCACGCCCACCGCCACCGGCACGGCGACCGCGAGCCCCACCCCCACCAGGACCGCCGCGCCCACCCCGACCGCGACGGCCACCACGCCCCCCGCGCCCGGCACGGCCGCCCGCTACGCCCCGTACGTCGACACCTCCCTCTACCCCTCCTACGACCTGCTCTCCACCGCCGACCGGACCGGCGTGAAGGAGTTCAACCTCGCCTTCATCACCTCCGGCGGCGGCTGCGCCCCGCTGTGGGGCGGCGTCACCGACCTCGCCTCCGACAAGGTGGCCGCCCAGATCGGCGCCCTGCGGGCCAGGGGCGGTGACGTCCGGGTCTCCTTCGGCGGCGCCGCCGGCCACGAACTGGCCCTGAACTGCTCCTCGTCCACGGCCCTCGCCGCCGCCTACGGCAAGGTCATCGACCACTACGAGCTCACCAAGGTCGACTTCGACGTCGAGGGCGCCGCCCTGCCGGACACCGCCGCCAACACCCGCCGCGCCCAGGCCATCGCCCAGCTCCAGAAGTCCCACCCGGGCCTGAACGTCTCCTTCACCCTGCCGGTCATGCCCGAGGGCCTGACCCAGCCCGGTGTCGACCTGCTCGCCGACGCCAGGAGGAACGGGGTCCGGGTGGACGCCGTGAACATCATGGCGATGGACTACGGACCGGCCTACAGCGGCGACATGGGCCAGTACGCGATCTCGGCGGCGACCGCGACCCACGCCCAGATCAAGGGCGTCCTCGGCCTGTCCGACGCGGCCGCGTGGAAGGCCGTCGCCGTCACCCCCATGATCGGGGTCAACGACGTCACCTCCGAGGTCTTCAGGGTCGACGACGCCACCCAGCTCGTCGACTTCGCGAAGTCCAAGGGCATCGGCTGGCTGTCGATGTGGTCCTCGACCCGTGACAAGCAGTGCGCGGCCGGAGCGGTGAATTACGCGGACGCCACCTGCTCCTCGATCCTCCAGCAGCCGCTCGCCTTCACCAAGGCCTTCGCCGCCTACCAGTAGCCCGGCGACCCCCAGGCCCCCCACACCGCGCGCTCCGGCCGGAGCCGACCCCACCGCCGGCCGGGGCGCGCTCCTCCTCCCGCGCTAGCGCGACGCCCGCCACTCCTCCGCGTAGTCGTTGAAGATCGCCCGCAGATGGTGGCCGATCTTCAGGTAGTCCAGGTCGTCCAGGTTCGCCAGCGACACCCGCACCGACCACTGAGGCCCGTCGAAGCCGCCGCCGTTGAGCAGCACCACGCGGGTCTGCTCGGCCAGCCGGAACAGCGGGTCCACCGGCTCGTAGTTCTTCTCCAGGAAGTCCGCGAAATCCTTGCCGTGCACCCGCTCGGCCTCCGCGAGCAGGTCCAGCTCGATGTAGTAGCCCGCCCGCTTGTCGTCCTCGGCGATCTTCATCTGGGCGCCTTCGAGGAGCAGGTCGAGCCTCCGGCGCACGATCCCGCGGATGCGCTCCTTGTACGCCCGGCCCTCCTCCAGCATGTCGAAGAGCGAGAAGAGGGTCATCATGACCTGCTGCGGCAGCGACAGCCCGGCCGTGTGGTTCAGCGCCACCTGCCGTGAGTCCGCGACCAGCCGGTCGATGAAACGGATCTTCGACGGTTCCAGCGACAGCGTGCCGTACCGCTTGTCCAGCCGCTCCTTCTCCGCCGCCGGCAGCTCCGCGATCATCCGGTCGATCACGTTGTCGTCGTTGAGCCCGATCACCCCGAGCCGCCAGCCCGTGGCCCCGTAGTGCTTGGAGTACGAGTAGACGAGCAGCGTGTTGTGCGGCAGCTCGGCGGCCAGCGAGCGGAAACCGGGCACGAAGGTGCCGTAGACGTCGTCCGTCACGATCACCAGGTCGCGGTTGGCGGTCGCGACGATCTCCTTGATCTGCCGCGCGACCCGCTCGCTGAGGGCGAGCGACGGCGGGTTGGACGGGTTGACCAGGCAGAGCAGTCTGATCGAGGGATCCGCCAGCTTGGCGACCTCCTCGGGCGGATAGCGCCACTCGCGCACGCCCGTCTCCGCGAAGAGCGACGCCTCGATCTGGACGACCTCGAACTCGTACGTGTCGAGCTCGGGGATCTCGATGTACGGCGTGAACACCGGCACCATCAGGGCGATCCTGTCGCCCTTCCTCAGGATCCCGTTCTTCACCAGCGAGTCGAAGACGTAGCACATGGCGGCGGTGCCGCCCTCGGTCGCGAAGTACGACATCGTGCCGGCCGGCGGCCGCCCGTCGAACAGCTCGTCCTCCACATAGCCGCGCACGATCCGCTCGGTGTGGGCGAGGATCCGGTCCGGCACCGGGTAGTTGTCGCCGATCGAGCTGTCGGTGAGCTCGTGCACGAAGGCGTCCTTGTCGAAGCCGAAGCGCTCCACCGCGTACGCGACGCACCTCTGGAGGAGTTCGATCCCCGGCAGGTCCGGGTGCCGCCGTACGAAGGTGTCGAAGCGCGCGCCCGCGCTGGCCTGCTCGGGCATGCCGCCCAGGTCGTCGGCGGTCCAGACGCGGCGCGACTCGGAGAGCGAGAAGTAGCCGAGCGCGTAGAACGCCTCGCGGGGGCCGGTCGCCGTCCAGTTCGGGTTGCCCCGGCCCGCGTTGAGCATCTGGACCTGGGCCCTGCCCTTCTGGCCGGGCTCGTCGGCCTGCGCCGAGGTGGCGATCTTGATGAACTTGTCCTTCAGCTCGAAGGGCGAGAGCTGCGCGAAGGACTTGATCTCGTCACGGGTGAAGCGGGTCTTGGGCACGGGCGGAACTCCCTCGGGAGAAGCGGAGGATCTACAGGACCGGATCGGCGGTGGCCTAGGCCCCGAGGACGCCGACGAGGAGCGGGCCGGTCAGCGGGAGCAGGAAGTTGGACAGGGCGTAGGTGATCGTGTAACCGAGCATCGGCACCGAGCTCTGCGCGACCTGGGTGACCGAGGTGATCGCCGGCGTCGAGCACTGCTGGCCCGCGATGGCGCCGATGAGCAGCGGCGGCTCGATCCGCAGCAGCCTGCGCCCGATGACCAGGGAGAGGGTCGCGGGCACGAGGACCATCGCGACGCCCGCGACCGGGAGCAGCGCGCCGTACTCCTTGAGCAGCGGCCAGGCCTGCGGGCCGGAGACGAGACCGGTGCAGGCGATGAAGACCGCGAGGCCCATGTCCTTCAGCGTGGTCGCGGCCTGCGGCGGGAAGGCTCCGAAGGTCTGGCTGCGGGAGCGGAACCAGCCGAAGAGCAGGCCGGAGATCAGACAGCCGCCGCCGGTGCCGAGCGACAGCGGCACGTCGCCGAGCTTCACCACGATCTGGCCGATCAGCGAGCCGACCGCGATGCCGGCGCCGAGGTAGATGAAGTCGGTGGCGTCGTTCTTCACCACCGAGCCGATCTTCGCCACCAGCCGGCCGAGACCGGAGCGGGCGCCGACCAGGGTGAGCACGTCGCCGCGCTGGACGATCGTGTCGGGGTTGGCGGGCAGCATCTGGTCGCCGCGGAGCACCTCGGTGACGTAGACGCCGCTGGTGGCGAACTCCGGGTGCTCCTTCTGCAGCCCGTCGAGGGACTTGCCGGAGACGGAGGTGTCGGTGAGGGAGACCTGGGTGGTGGCGAGCGGGGTGTCCAGGCCGGGGACCGCGGGGGTCTCGGGGCCGATGATCCGCCCGGCCTCGATGATGTTGGCCCGTCGGCCGACGGTCAGGATCAGGTCGGACAGGGTGAGTTCGAAGTCCGGCGGCGGGGGAGTGAGCACCTGGCTGCCGCGCTTGACCGCCTCGATCGTGATCCGGTCGCCGAGCGAGGACTCCAGGTCGCGGACCGTGCGGCCGTCGGCCTGGGTGACGAGGAAGGTGCGGCCGACCATGCCCGGCAGTGCCTCGCGCTCGTCGGACTCCAGGCCGCCGCTGCCGCCGCGCATCCGCTCCCACAGTTCGCGCGAGGCGTCGCGGAGGTTGATCCGCAGGATCATCGGCATGAGCTGGCTGGTGTAGATCACGATGGTGACCAGGCCGAAGAGGTAGCAGACGGTGTACGCGGTGGCCACATGGCCCTGATAGGTGCTGATCTGCTCGGCCGTCAGGCCGTCCAGCTTGCCGATGGCCTCGGTGGCGGTGCCGACCACGGCGGACTCGGTGGCGGCGCCGGCGAGGATGCCGGAGGCGGTGCCGACGTCGAGGTCGAAGGCCTTGGCGAGTCCGTAGGCGATGCCGACCACGCACACGAGCTCGATGCCGCAGAGCGCGAAGAAGCGCAGGCTCTTGCGGTTGAGGTTGGCGAAGAACTGCGGACCGGCCATGTAGCCGAGGGCGAAGATGAAGATCGCGAAGAAGACGGTCTTGACGTCACCGTCGACCTGGACCTTGGTCCAGGCGCCGAGGAGGAGCGAGACGATGAGGGTCCCGCAGATGCCGCCGAGGGTGATGGGGCCGACCCGCAGCTTGCCGACGAGATAACCGGCGCCGAGGCAGAGGAACACGGCCAGTTCGGGATGGTCCTTGATCACTCCCACGCGGCCTCACCGCGTCCGAAGGGGAAGAATGTGAATATATGTGACATAAGTGGACGCTAACAGGGGCGTACGGGACGGGCTGCCCGCCTCGGCCGAACGAGTGACCGGCCTTCAGGTGTACGAGGCGCGTCAGGCGCCTCAGCCCTTCACCGCGCCCCGCATGACCCCGCCCACGATCTGCCGCCCGAGGACCGCGAACACCACCAGCAGCGGCACCGTCCCGAGCAGCGCCCCCGCCATCACCACCGACTGGTCCGGGATGTAGCCCCGGCCGAGCCCGGTCAGCGCCACCTGCACCGTCGGACTGCCCGTCTGCGTCAGCACGAGCACCGGCCAGAAGAAGTCGTTCCAGGCCGCCACGAACGACAGCGTGCCGAGCACCGCCATCGCCGGCCGCGCCGCCGGGAACACCACGTGCCACACCACCCGCAGCGCCCCCGCCCCGTCCACCCGGGCCGCCTCCACCAGCTCGGCCGGCAGCGCCCGCAGCAGGTGCTGGCGCATGAAGAACACCCCGAACGCCGACACCAGGCCCGGCAGGATCACCGCCTGCAGCTCGTCCGTCCAGCGCAGCCGCGCGACCAGCAGATACAGCGGCACCACTCCCAGCTGCGGCGGGATCAGCATCGTCCCCACCACCAGCGCGAGCAGCGCGCCCCGGAAGCGGAACCGCAGCCGGGCGAGGGCGAACCCGGCCAGCGTCGACACCAGGACCGTGCCCACCGCGACCGAGCCCGCCACCACCAGCGTGTTCGCGAGCGCCGCGCCCAGGTGGGCGTCGGTCCAGGCGATCTCCAGGTTGCGGGGCAGGTTCCGGCCGAAGCGCAGCGGGGGCGGGGTGTGCGCGAGCCGGGTCGTCGTCCGGGAGG
The DNA here is from genome assembly GCF_042901205.1 of Streptomyces sp. NPDC012769. Classification (NCBI taxonomy): domain Bacteria; kingdom Bacillati; phylum Actinomycetota; class Actinomycetes; order Kitasatosporales; family Streptomycetaceae; genus Streptomyces; species Streptomyces sp. NPDC012769. The sequence goes on from NZ_JBIBCP010000002.1 coordinate 209,401, forward strand.
CCGCGACCGCCGCCCACAGCAGCGGGAAGAGGGAGGCCGCGGCGAAGACGGCCAGGAGGGCGTACGTGCCCCAGCCGGCCCGTACCGTACGCATCAGGAATCCCTCCCGCGCCGTGCGAGCCGCACCGCCCCGAACAGGACGAGCAGGATCAGCAGCATCACCCAGGCGATCGCCGAGGCCCGCCCCAGGTGCAGATTCACCCACCCCTGCTCGTACAGATAGAGCCCGAGCGTCTGGAACTGGTGGTCCGCCCCGCCCGAGGCGCCCGCCCCGGCACCGAACAGCAGCGGCTCCCCGAACAGCTGGGTCGCCCCGATCGTGGACACGACCACGGTGAACACGATCGTGGGCCGCAGCCCCGGCAGGGTCACATGGACGAACTGCCGCCACCGCGAGGCACCGTCGAGCGCCGCCGCCTCGTAGAGCTCGCGCGGGACGGTCTGCATGGCGGCCAGATAGATCAGCGCGTTGTAGCCGGTCCACCGCCACACCACGATCGCCGAGACGGCGGCCTTGGAGGCCCACGGACCGTTCTGCCAGTCGACGGGCGCGAGCCCCACGGTCGTCAGCGACCAGTTGACCAGGCCGTGGTCCCGCCCGAAGAGCAGCGCGAAGACCAGCGTCGCCGCGGCCACCGAGGTGGCGTACGGCGCGAGCGCGACCACCCGGAAGAACGCCCGCCCCCGCAGCCGTACGTCGAGCAGATGCGCCACCGCGAGCGCGAGCAGCAGCTGCGGCACCGTCGACAGGACCCCGATCGCGAAGGTGTTGCCGAGCGCGTTCCAGAAGAACGGGTCGTCGAGCAGCCGTGTGTAGTTCCGCAGGCCCACCCACTCGGGGTGTTCCAGGTCGGTCAGTTCCACCCGGTGGAGGGAGGCCCAGCCGGTGTAGAGCAGCGGGAAGAGACCGAAGGCCCCGAAGAGCACGAAGAAGGGCGCGACATGCGCGTACGGAACCCAGGCCCGCCACGCCACCGCCCGGCGCCCCCTCGGCGCGGCGGGCGCGGGCACGGTTGCGGGAGCGGTTGCGGGCAGGGATACGGCCGCTGCGGTCGGATCGCCGGAAGCGCCCGTATCGGTGTCGGTGTCGGTCAGGTCGGCCACCGCCCTCACCGGTCCAGCGCGTTGTCGATCGACTCCAGGGCCGCCGCCCACGCCTCGGCCGGGTCGCGTCCCGCCTGGTCGACCTGGAGCATGCCGACGTCGGACAGGTGCTGGGCGACGAGGCCCTCCTTCGGGCCCACCGGCGCCGTCGGCACGCCCCGCGCCGCCGCCGTGAAGATCGCCCCCACCGGCGCGTCACCGAAGTACGGGTGGCGGGCGGCCGCCACGGCCGGCAGGGCGTGGGCGGCGGAGGCGCTCGGGAAGCTGCCGCGGAGCGCGAAGACCCGGGCCTGCTGGGCGGGGGCGGTCAGCCAGGCGGCCAGGCGGGCGGCCTCGGCCCGGTGCCGGCCGGTCCTGGGGACGACCAGGAAGGACCCGCCCCAGTTGCCCGGCCGGGGCGCCGCGGCCACGTCCCAGCGGCCCCTGCCCGCCGGGCCGGCCTTGTCCTGGATGTAGCCCAGCATCCAGGCCGGGCACGCCACGGTCGCGAAGGCGCCGTTCGCGAAGCCCTGGTCCCAGCCGGGCGTGAACTGCTGGAGCCGGGCGGTCAGTCCGTCACGGGCCATGGCGGCGGCGATGTCCCAGGCCTCCCGCACGGCCGGGTTGCCGCCGACGACGAGGGCGCCCCGCTCGTCGTAGAAGCGCAGGGGCCCGCTGCTGACGACCGCGGCCAGCACGCCGGACGCCGAGTCGGTGAACGCGGCACCGTCCGGGGTCCGATCGGCGTACCGCCGGCCCACGGCCAGGAACCGCCGCCAGTCCCCGGCCCACAGCCGTCCCACCGCCTCCCGCCCGGTCGGCAGCCCGGCCCGCTCGAACAGGTCCTTGCGGTAGCAGACGGCCTGCGGCCCGATGTCCGTGCCCAGCGCGACCGTACGGCCGTCGCGGCCCGTGCCCTGCGCCCACTTCCACGGCAGGAACGCCCGCCGGTCGACGCCCGGCACCCTGCCGAGGTCCATGAGCCGGTGCCCCTGGGTGGCGACCACCTCGGCGATGTTGCCGACCTCCACGGCCTGGACGTCGGCGAGGCCGGAGTCCGTGACGAGATGGGTCAGGAGCTGCGGGTAGTAGTTCTCGTTGCGCTCGATGGAGGTCTGGCGGACGGCGATGTCCGGGTGCAGCCGCATGTACGCGTCGTAGAGCCCGGCCTCCTTGAGGCCGAAGGAGCCGAAGACCCCGACGGTGAGCGTGACCGGCCGGTCGCCCGCGTCCGCCTCCCGCGCGTAGGACGCCCCGGGCGGATCGGTGGCGCAGCCCGCGGCGAGGAGCGCGCCCAGGAGCAGGGCGAGTGCGAGGGTGGGTGTGCGCCGCCACATGGGCCCCGACCGTAGCGCCGCTCACCGGCGCCTGCCGCGGGGGCGCGGGCGTCACCGGGCCGCGCCACCCGCACGGGTGAGCCGGGTGAGCCGGGGTGAGCCGGGCCGGGCGATCGGCCGGCCCGGCGGCGGGTGCCCGATCCCTCTCGGCGGGCACCGCTGGTACGTGCTGCGTCACAGTGCGTCGGGGTGCTTCGCGAACGGTCACCTCTGGTGATCACGGAAAAGGCCCCGTTCGGCGCATGCGCCGAACGGGGCCTTCTCTGAAGGGTGAGTAACGGGACTCGAACCCGCGACATCCTGGACCACAACCAGGTGCTCTACCAGCTGAGCTATACCCACCACGACCGGCGGTTTTCCCGAAGGTTTCCCCGACCGGCCGAGAAGAAGTCTACAGGGTCCGGGAGGGTGCTCGCGCACGCGTTTCCCCGAAGGGGTCCGACGCGCGCGAGCGGGTCCCTACGCGGGGTGCGTCAGCCCGGGGATGACGTGCCGGGCCGCGATCTGCTTCGCGGTGTCCGAGTCGGGGCCGGGCTGCGGGACGAAGATCGCCTCGCGGTAGTAGCGGAGCTCGGCGATGGACTCGCGGATGTCGGCGAGTGCCCGGTGGTTGCCGTTCTTCTCCGGACTGTTGAAGTACGCCCTCGGGTACCAGCGGCGGGCCAGCTCCTTGACCGAGGAGACATCGACGATCCGGTAATGGAGGTGGCTCTCCAGGGCCGGCATGTCACGGGCGAGGAAGCCGCGGTCGGTGGAGACCGAGTTCCCGCACAGCGGAGCCTTCCCGGGCTCCTTGACGTGTTCGCGGATATACGCGAGCACCTGGGCCTCGGCGTCGGCGAGGGTGGTGCCCTCGGCGAGCGCGTCGAGCAGACCGGAGGCCGTGTGCATCTGGCGCACGATCTCCGGCATGGTCTCCAGGGCCGCGTCCGGCGGGCGGATCACGATGTCCACCCCTTCGCCGAGCACGTTCAGGTCCGAGTCGGTGACCAGCGCGGCCACCTCGATGAGTGCGTCGTCCGTCAGCGAGAGCCCGGTCATCTCGCAGTCGATCCACACCATGCGATCGTTCATGCGTCCTACCTTATGGCCGACGGACCCTTATGGCCGACGGACGGCCGAAGGCCCCTCCGGGGAGGTGTCCCGGAGGGGCCTTCGGTTTCCGACATGCGCGGCTTGTGGCTCGCGCGGTCCGGTGCGCCTACGGCGCGCTGCGCTGACCCGGCAGGGCCGGGCGGCCGGGGGCGAAGACGTCCGAGGCCGGTTTGCCGTGGTCCAGCGGGTGGCCGGGGCGGCGGGCGCCCGCCGGGACCTGGGCCTGCGCCGGCACCATCGCGTCGAGGACCGCCGTGCCGCCCTCGCCCTGCGGACGCCTGGCCCGGTACGCGGCCCGGTAGGCGGCCGGCGAGGAGCCGAGCTGGCGCCGGAAGTGCCCGCGCAGCGCCACCGGGGACCGGAAGCCGCAACGGCCGGCGACCTCGTCGACGGAGTAGTCGGAGGTCTCCAGGAGCCGCTGTGCCTGGAGCACCCGCTGGGTGATCAGCCACTGCAGCGGCGCCGAGCCCGTCAGCGAGCGGAAGCGGCGGTCGAAGGTCCGCCGTGACATGTACGCACGGGCCGCCAGGGTCTCCACGTCGAACTGCTCGTGGAGGTGCTCCAGGGCCCAGGCGACGACCTCGGCCAGCGGGTCGGCGCCGATCTCCTCGGGTAAAGACCTGTCGAGGTAGCGCTCCTGACCGCCGCTGCGCCGCGGCGGGACGACCAGCCGGCGCGCCAGGGCGCCCGCGGCCTCCGTGCCGTGGTCGGTCCGCACGATGTGCAGGCACAGGTCGATCCCGGCCGCGGTGCCCGCCGAGGTCAGCACGTCGCCGTCGTCGACGAAGAGCTCCCGCGGGTCCACGTGGACCGAGGGGTAGCGCTTGGCGAGCGTCGGCGCGTACATCCAGTGCGTGGTCGCCGGGCGGCCGTCGAGCAGCCCGGCCGCGGCGAGGACGAACGCGCCGGTGCACAGACCGACGATGCGCGCGCCCTCCTCGTGCGCCCGGCGGAGCGCTTCGAGCGCCTCCGGGGGCGGCGGCGAGGTGATCGAGCGCCAGGCGGGCACGACGACGGTGCCGGCCCGGCTGATGGCCTCGAGGCCGTACGGTGCGGTGAGTTCGAGCCCGCCTGTGGTCCGCAGGGGGCCGTCCTCGCCGGCGCATACGAGCAGCCGGTAGCGGGGCACGCCCGCGTCCTGCCGGTCGATGCCGAAAACGGAGAGCGGGATGGAGCTCTCGAAGATGGGGCCACCGCTGAACAGCAGTACCGCGACGACTTCGCGACGGCGGCGCCCGGACAGCTTCCGTGCCGCCTCCGGTGCGGCGGAGTGGTCCTGGCTCATGACGCTAAGCCCCCCTCGGTGTTGGCGTCTCCCTGGTCGTGTCGCTGTGCCACGTTTCCCCTCGGTTTTGCACGAGACCCCAGTCTTCGGTACCCATGATCGAATCTACTGCGTCCCGTGGCGCCGGCGTGACAAGTTCTCCTTCCGGCACATTGTCGACAAGGCCACTTGGCGCGAAGCTTTCGATCGCCGCGCACGGCCCAGGACGGCGATGCCTGGCCGTACGCGGGTCAAGCGGGCTCCGGCCAAGGACGCGCCGAGCGATGGAACTTGGCCGAAAACATACGGGATCGGCTGTGCGACCCTGTCAACTCCGCGAGTGGTTCCCGGCCGCGCGGGGGCGACCGCGCCCGCCGTACGACCCGGTCCGGACCCCGGCGTGCGCCTCGGCGCGCAGCCCGCGCTCGGCCCGGCGCAGCAGCACCCGGCAGACGGCCGTCACGGCGACGAGCCCGAGGGCCGCGCCGGCCGCGCCGCCCACGGACGTCCCGTAGACGAGGAGGACGACCGGGACGAGGACGCAGGCGAAGGCCGCCCAGCGCACCACCTCGCTCGCCGTGTCCGGCCCCGCCGGCCCGCCCGGGCCACCCGGACCGCCCGGCGCCCCCTGCTCGCCCGGCCCCGCCGTTCCCGCGGGCTCCGGCGCCCGGCGGCGTCCGCGCGGCCCGGGGGCCCGGCCCGCCGGGGCGGTGCCGGGCGCCACGAAGACGGCGGTGACGGTCTGGGCGGAGGCGAGCTCCGCGGCGCGGCTCGCGGTGGCGCGGTTCGAGGCGCGGCCGGTGGCGGAGCCGGAGGAGGGGAGGGTGTCGGGGTGCGTGGCGGGGTGCGTGTCGGTGTCGGTGTCGATGGGCGACGGTGCGGGCACGGGCGAACTCCCTGCGACGGTGGCGTGACCTGTGGGAACGAGGAGCGGAACGTTCCGGTCACTGCGCGGGGCGTCCGTTTGGCCCCCGTACGGACATCTGTAGGGCACATCCGGCATTGCGCTACGGCGCGGGGCTCGTGCATGCTCCCTGGAACGCCGTACGGACCCTGCTGCGGCGTCGCTGAGGGGCAGCTACCGAGGCCCTGGGCACGAGAGGAGTGTCGCCGTACCCTTGGGGGTATGGGCTTGGGAAGATGATTCCCGGACACAGCTCCGACGCCACCCGTTGTTCCGCTCCCCGTCCTTTCCGTCCCTCCCAAGAGGACCCTCTTCGCCGAGACACCGATGGCCGGTCACGAAATCCCCGAACCCGCGGACCGCAAGCGCGTCGCCGACTCCACGGTCGACCCCCTCGCGGTGGAACAGCCCCGTCACGCCTGCGACCCGGCCTTCCGGCACGGAGTGGTCGTCGGATTCGACGGCTCCACGTCCAGTGAGCGCGCCCTCGCGTACGCCATCGGCATGGCCCGCCGCTCCGGCTCCGGCCTGATCATCGTGCACGTCGCCAACCGGCTGCCCACCACCGTGTGGGCCGGTTGCGAGCCGCCCGTCTTCGTCGACGTGCCGGACCACCGCACCGAGGTCCTCGGCCTGGAGCTCGCCTGCGCCGAACACCTCTCCGAGGTCCCCTGGATCCTCGTCGAGCGCGGCGGCGACATCTGCCACGAGCTGGAGGAGGTCGGCCGGGAGTACGCGGCCGACGCGATCGTGGTCGGCTCCACGCACGGCATCGTCGGGCGGATCTTCGGCTCGGTGGCCGGGCGCCTCGCGCGGCGCGCCCAGCGCCCCGTCGTCGTCATCCCGTAACCACCGCCGTCACGACCGTCCACCGCCCCAGGGGCGTCACACGCCTCCGCTCTCCCTCCCAACTCCCTTGATACGGCCATAATTTCGGCCTTCCTCAGGTGAATTGTGCGCTTGTGAAGGGTACATAAAGTCCACCGGAACACAGCAGCCCAAGCAGCACGACGCACACCTGAAGGGAGCCCGCCGTGGACAACGAAGTCGCCGCGGGAAACACCACCGCCACGCTCGGACGCCTCGCACTCGGACTGACCCTGCTCGCCTTCGGCCTCGGCTCCACCGGCGTGATCGACCACGTCGGCGCGGCGGACGCGGCCGGCCTCGCGACCTGGGTCGGCGGTGTGGCCCTGTTCCTCGTCGGCCTGCTCGCCCTGCGCGCGGGCAACACCGCCGAGGGCACGGCCTCGACGGCGCTCGGCGCCTTCTGGTTCACCTGGGGCACCGGCGTCGGCGACGGCGGCTCGGCCGAGGCCGCCGGTCTGTTCCTGCTGCTGTGGGCGCTGCTCGCGCTCACCCTGACCGCGGCCGCGAAGGGCGGCGGTCTCCTCGGCCAGGGCGTCCCCGGGCTGCTGTTCGTCGCCCTGCTGCTCATGGGCATAGGCGCCCTCGCCGACAACGCGGGCCTGGGCAAGGCCGGCGGCTGGGTCGCCGCGGTGGCGGGCCTCGCGGCCTGGTACGGCGCGACGGCGGCGGTGGCCGGCTGGCCGACCTCCCTGGCCCGCCGCTCCCGCGGCCCGGCGACGGCCGCCTGAGCCGGAGAGCCGTAACGGCGTGAAAAAGCGGTCCCCTCGCTCCTGGGAAGCGTGGGGACCGCTTTCGTGTCCGGTCGACGCCGGGGGACAGGCCCGGCGTGCGGCGTCCGGGGGACAGGCCCGGACCCTCCGCTACTCGACCGTGACGGACTTGGCCAGGTTGCGCGGCTTGTCGATGTCGCGGCCCATGGCGAGCGCCGTGTGGTAGGCGAGGAGCTGGAGCGGGATGCCCATCAGGATGGGGTCGAGCTCGTCCTCGTTCTTCGGCACGACGATGGTGTGGTCGGCCTTCTCCTGCGGCTGGTGGGCGACCGCGAGGATGCGGCCGCTGCGGGCCTTGATCTCCTCCAGGGCGGCGCGGTTCTTCTCCAGCAGGTCGTCGTCGGGGACGATGGCGACCGTCGGCAGGGCCGGCTCGATGAGGGCGAGCGGGCCGTGCTTCAGCTCGGAGGCCGGGTAGGCCTCGGCGTGGATGTAGGAGATCTCCTTCAGCTTGAGGGAGGCCTCCAGGGCGACCGGGTAGCCCCGGACACGGCCGATGAACATCATCGACTGGGCGCCGGCGTACTCCTGGGCCAGCTTCTTGATCTCGTCCTCGGTCTTGAGGATCTCCTCGATCTGGCCGGGCAGCTTGCGCAGGCCCTCGATGATCCGCTTGCCGTCGGTGACGGACAGGTCGCGGATGCGGCCGAGGTGCAGGGCGAGCAGCGCGAAGGCGACCACCGTGTTGGTGAAGCACTTGGTGGAGACGACGCAGACCTCGGGGCCGGCGTGGACGTAGACGCCGCCGTCGGCCTCGCGGGCGATGGCCGAGCCGACCACGTTGACGACGCCGAGGACGCGGGCGCCCTTGCGCTTGAGCTCCTGGACGGCGGCCAGCACGTCGTAGGTCTCGCCGGACTGGGAGACGGCGATGTAGAGGGTGTCGGGGTCCACGACCGGGTTGCGGTAGCGGAACTCGGAGGCCGGCTCGGCGTCGGCCGGGATGCGGGCCATGCCCTCGATGAGGGACGCGCCGATGAGACCGGCGTGGTACGAGGTGCCGCAGCCGAGGATCTTGATGCGGCGGATGGAGCGGGCCTCGCGGGCGTCCAGGTTGAGGCCGCCGAGGTGCACGGTGGAGAAGCGGTCGTCGATCCGGCCGCGCAGCACGCGGTCGACCGCGTCGGGCTGCTCGGAGATCTCCTTGTGCATGTACGTGTCGTGGCCGCCCATGTCGTAGGAGGCGGCCTCCCACTCGACGGTCTCCGGGGTGGCGGTGGTGGACGCGCCCGTCGTCGTGTACGTGCGGAAGTCGTCGGCCTTGAGGGTGGCCATCTCGCCGTCGTCGAGGGTGACGACCTGGCGGGTGTGGGTGACGAGGGCGGCGACGTCGGAGGCGACGAACATCTCCTTCTCGCCGATGCCGAGGACGACCGGGGAGCCGTTGCGGGCCACCACGATGCGGTCGTTGAAGTCGGCGTGCATGACGGCGATGCCGTAGGTGCCCTCGATGTGCTTGAGCGCCTCGCGGACCTTCTCCTCCAGGGAGTCGGCCTGGGAGCGGGCGATGAGGTGGGTGATGACCTCGGTGTCGGTCTCGGAGGCGAAGACGACGCCGTCGGCCTCCAGCTTGGCGCGCAGCTCGGCCGCGTTGTCGACGATGCCGTTGTGGACGACGGCGACCTTGTTCTCGGGGTCGAGGTGCGGGTGGGCGTTGACGTCGCTCGGGGCGCCGTGGGTGGCCCAGCGGGTGTGCGCGATGCCGGTGGTGCCGGCGAAGCGCTTGGGGACCCGGGCCTCCAGGTCGCGGACGCGGCCCTTGGCCTTCACCATCTTCAGGCCGGCGGCCTTGGGGCTGGTGACGACGATGCCGGCGGAGTCGTAACCCCGGTACTCCAGCCGCTGCAGTCCTTCGAGGAGCAGGGGAGCCACGTCGCGCTTGCCGATGTAACCGACGATTCCGCACATAAAGGTGTCAGTCCTCCAGAGTCAGTGGGTGTGCCCGTCCGTCCGCTCGTGCGGAGGATCAGCCGTAGACGATGCGGCGCAGCTGCCGGAGGGAGAGCTCCGGTGGCGCCACGGCGCGGTGCGGCAGTTCGGCCGCGATCCGTTCGAAGATCTCGGCGTTCACCGAGCCGCCGGACTGGAGCTCGCGGTGGCGGCGCCGCACGAACTCCTCGGTCGACTCGTCGAAGTACGCCAGCACGTCGAGCACCACCCGGGCGGCCTCACCGCGCTGGAGCGCGGTGCTGCGGACCAGATGGTCGATGAGGTCGTCGTGCGACGGTCGGCGTTCGAGCACCCGTGAATATTGCGGGGTATCGGGAGGGCATTGCAAGAATCCTGCCCGATTTCGGGCAGTCGAGGTCTTGATCACACCCTCGAACGGTCCAATTGGTCTACACCTTGACCGGTGATGGGGCACGCGGTACGCATGGTGACCGTTCGGACACGCACCTGCCCGCCACCGCGCTCCCATCGAAGGGACATGCCCGTGAGACAGCGCAGAACGTTTCCGCGCCTTCTCGGTTCACTCCTCCTGATCGCCGCCGGCCTGGCGTCCCTCGGCGTGACGACCGCCCCGAAAGCCGGCGGCACCGTCGCACGGCCCCTCGGCGCCGTCGTCCCCGCGCCCGCCTCCGTCACCCCCGGCGGAGCGCCGTACACCCTCAGCCGCACCACCGCCGTCCGCGTCGGCTCCGACGACCCGCGGGTCCGGGAGATCGGCCGCTACCTCGCCGGTCTGCTCCGCCCCTCCACCGGCTATCCGCTGCCCCTCGTCGACGCCCGCGAGGCCCGCGGCGGCATCCTGCTCCGGCTCGACCCCCGCGCAGGCGCCCTCGGCGACGAGGGTTACGAACTGCGCTCCGGCCGCGGCGGCGTCACCCTCACCGCCCGCGCGCCCGCCGGGCTCTTCCGCGGGGTGCAGACCCTGCGCCAGCAGCTGCCCGCCGCCGTGGAGAGGCGGTCCCCGCAGCCCGGACCCTGGCGGATCGCCGGCGGCACCGTCACCGACACCCCGCGCTACGCCTACCGGGGCGCGATGCTCGACGTCTCCCGCCACTTCTTCACGGTCGACCAGGTCAAGCGGTACATCGACCAGCTCGCCCTCTACAAGATCAACAAGCTGCATCTGCACCTGAGCGACGACCAGGGCTGGCGCATCGCCGTCGACTCCTGGCCGCGCCTCGCCACCCACGGCGGCTCCACCCAGGTCGGCGGCGGCCCCGGCGGCTTCTACACCAAGGACGACTACCGGGAGATCGTCCGCTACGCCGCCTCCCGCTACCAGGAGGTCGTCCCCGAGATCGACATGCCGGGCCACACCAACGCGGCCCTCGCCTCCTACGCCGAGCTCAACTGCGACGGCGTCGCCCGTCCCCTCTATACGGGCACGGAGGTCGGCTTCAGCTCGCTGTGCGTGCCGAAGGAGATCACCTACGACTTCGTGGACGACGTGATCCGCGAACTGGCCGCACTCACCCCCGGCCGCTACCTCCACATCGGCGGCGACGAGGCGCACTCCACCAGCCACGCCGACTACGTCGCCTTCATGGACCGCGTGCAGCCGGTCGTCGCGAAGTACGGCAAGACCGTCATCGGCTGGCACCAGCTCACCGGCGCCCGGCCCGCGCCGGGCGCGCTCGCCCAGTACTGGGGCCTGGACCGCACCTCGGCCGCCGAGAAGGAACGGGTCGCGGCGGCGGCGCGGGCCGGGACCGGCCTGATCCTGTCGCCGGCCGACCGGGTCTACCTCGACATGAAGTACGACAAGGACACCCCGCTCGGCCTGTCCTGGGCCGGATACGTGGACGTGCGCCGCTCCTACGACTGGAACCCCGGCGCGTACCTGGCCGGAGTCCCGGAGACGGCGATCGCGGGTGTCGAGGCGCCGCTGTGGACCGAGACCATCTCCACGAACGCCCACATCGACACGATGGCCTTCCCCCGCCTGCCGGGCGTGGCCGAACTGGGCTGGTCACCGGCGGCCACGCACGACTGGGAGGCGTACCGGCTGCGGCTCGCGGCGCAGGGGCCGCGGTTCGAGGCGCTGGGGATCGCGTACCACCGCTCGGCCCAGGTGCCCTGGGAGTAGACCGGGCGTCAGCCGCCCGGCCGCGCTCTGCGTGCGGGGCCGGGCGGCTGACCGGAGACTGACGGCATGTCCGAGCCGCGAGAGGAGCCGTCCCGGCCGGCGCCTGAGCGCGCGCCCGCCCCCGGCCGCGCGTCGCCGCCGCCCCCGATGGGGACGTTCTTCGACAAGGCGGCGTACGTGGTGGCGCCGGGGACCGCTGTCATCGGCCTGCTCTACTACTTCGGCAGCCTGTACACCGACTCCTACTACGCCGCCTTCGGAGTGCCGCCGGCCGACCTTCAGCTCTCCATCCAGACGTATCTGGCCAAGAGCCCCGAGGCGGTCTTCGGCCCGGTGTGGTTTCTGCTCGTCTGCGGACTGATCGTGCTGCTCGCCCTCGGCCGGGTCGGCCATGTGCTGGCCCGTCCCGGCAAGGAACGCCAGCGGCGCCTGGTGAGCCGGTGGCTCCTCGCCGCCGGTATCCTCCTGGTGCTGCTGGGGTCCCCGTCCTTTTTCGGAGGATGGAGCCCCCTGCGCCTGCCCGAGATCTGGTGGTGGGCCCAGTTCGTGCCGCCCCTCATGGTGGCGCTGGGTGCCACGCTGGCGTTCTTCGCCGTCCAGCAGCATCTCCAGCGGAGCGCCGAGAACCCGCGCCGGCACGAGGGGACCACCGACCGGATGTGGTCCGCCGGCGGCGCCCTGCTCATCGGGTTGCTGGCCATGAGTCTGTTCTTCGGCACGACCCGGTACGTGGGGGAGGCGGGGAGGAGCGCCGCCTGGGAGGTCATGGACGGCGGACACCAGAAGAGCCTGCGAGTCGTGGTCTACTCGAGGATCCCGTTCAAGCACCACGCCAAGGACATCACCTACGAGGACCAGGGCGCCGCCAAAGGCCCGTACCGGCACCAGTACAACGGCTTCCGACTGCTCGTGAAGTCCCCGACCCGCTTCTATCTGGTCTCCCACGCCTCACGGTGGGACGACCATTTGACGGTCGTACTGCCGGACGACAACTCCGTACGGGTGGAGATGACCTCGTCCGTCAGGTGATGCCGGGGTCGGGGCTCTCGGTCGGGTCGATGGTCGGGGTCGGGTCGGTGGGCTCGGGGGTCTCGGGCGCCGGCGACGTGGTCGCCGTGGGATCGTCACCGACCGCCTGACCGGAGAAGGGCACGGTGAGGGTTTCGCCCGCGGAGGTCTCGACGGTCAGCACGCCGGAGTACGGCCCCGGCTCGTACGCCGTGACCTGCATGGTGATCTCACACGTCTCGCCGCGAGACATGGCGCCGGAGCAGCTGCCGAGATCGGCCGTCGCGTCCGCGTTGCCGCTATCGACGCTCGTGTCGACGCCCTCCAGGGTCGTCTCGCCGTCCATGCTGACAGGTACGTTGACGTACGCGGGTTCGTCCACCTGGGTCGTCGGCACCCGGACCGGGGCCGCCCGTCCGCCGCCCTTGCCCGGGAAGAGCGTGGTCCTCGGATCAGGGCTCTCCGTCGGTGTGTCCGTGGTATCCGTGGGCCCGGCCTGTCTCTCATCGGATTCGCCCCCGCAAGCGGCCGTGCCGGCAAGGCCCACCATCAGTGCCGTGCAAGCGAGTCCACGGGCGATTCGAGTCATCACGCAGCCAAGCTGCCACAGCCACCCTCCGTAGTCGACCCACCGCCCCCGTGACACAGGGTGATCGCCCGAACGGAGGGGAGCGGTCACGCGCAAGAGCGGGCGCACTTCCGAGGGACCGTCCTCGGGAGTGCGCCCGCCCTGGATGCTGCCGGCCGGCGAGGGCCTGGTGACGCCGGCCGGCGGTCTCAGTGGCGCGCGAAGGGCGCGATGGGGTTGACCAGGTCGCCGACGAGCTGGAGCGCGGCGGACGGGTCCGCCAGGTCCACCATCTGCTTGTTGTTGCGCAGCTGGAGACGGTTGAGCGCGGACAGCGCGAAGGTCTCCGCGAAGATGTCGTACTGCGCGAACCGGTCCGCCAGCTCCGGCTTGGAGTCCTGGTAGCCCTTGACGCACTCGGCGACCGCCCGCCAGAACTCGTCCTCGCCGACCACGCCCTCCGCGGCCAGCGTGGCGCCGAGGAAGCGGAAGAAGCAGTCGAAGACGTCCGTGAAGACGGACAGCAGCTTCATGTCCTCGGGGACCTCGGCACGGATCCGCTCCACCGCGGGCGGCAGCACCGCGTCCGGGTCCATGACGCAGATCTCCTCGGCGATGTCCTTGAAGATCGCCCGGGAGACCGCGCCCCGCTCGTCGAGGACGAGGATCACGTTCTCGCCGTGCGGCATGTAGACCAGGTCGTACGCGTAGAAGCAGTGCAGGATCGGGAGGAGGTAGGCGTCCAGGTACGCCCGCAGCCACTCGGCCGGGGCGAGGCCCGACTCCTTGATCAGGGCGCCCGCGAAGGACGCGCCCGCGTGGTCGACGTGCAGCAGCGAGGCCATGGTCGCGAGCCGCTCGCCCTCGGCGAGGGACGGCACCGGGGACTCGCGCCACAGCGCGGCCAGCATCTTGCGGTAGGGCGAGTAGCGGTCGGTGGCGGCCTCGTACTCCAGGTGCCGGTAGCCGATGGCCGCGCGCTCGCGGATGATCGAGAAGCGGGCCGCCTTCAGGACGGAGTCGGACTCGATCAGACCGGCCAGCCAGTCGTTGATGGCCGGGGTGGCCTCCATGTAGGCGGCCGACAGGCCCCGCATGAAACCCATGTTGAGGACGGACATCGCCGTCTTCACGTAGTGCTTGGCGGGGTCGGAGGTGTTGAAGAAGGTACGGATGGACTGCTGCGCCAGGTAGGCGTCGTCGCCCTCGCCCAGGTACACCAGCCGCTGCTGGGCGACCTCGGCGGCGAAGGTGACGGACAGCTTGTTCCACCACTGCCACGGGTGCGCCGGCATCAGCAGGTAGTCGGCGAGGTCCAGGCCCCGCTCGGCCAGGACGGCGGCGAAGCCGTCGACCGCCTCGTCGCCGAGCTCGGCACGGATGAAGGAGTCGTACTCCAGGTCCGCGCCGGCCGTGAAGGTGGCGCGGTCGCGGTGCGCGGCCAGCCACACCAGGTGGATCGGGGCGGCGGCCTCGGGGGCGTAGGCGTGGTACTCGTCGACGCCGAAGCCGAGCCGCCCGTTGTTGGCGACGAAGCAGGGGTGACCCTCGGTCATCCCGGTCTCGATCGCCTGGAAGCCGGCCCGGGCCAGCTCGGTGGCGGTGACGCGCGGCTTGGTGGCCTTGTACGCCGTACCGGACAGGGTGGAGGAGATCTCCTCCAGGTAGACCGGGAGGATCTCGTCGCTCAGGCCGAGCGAGCCGCGCAGCTCGGTGATGAACTGCAGGGCGTCGAGCGGGAGCTGCTCGCTGCCGCGGTGGCGGCTGATGGAGTCCGGGTAGACCTGCCAGTGGTCCAGGGCGAACCGGTCGGCGGTGAAGCGGTACTCGGTGCTGCCGTCGTCGCTGAGGACCCGGTAGCGGCTGTCGCCGAGCTCCTGCGGGTCGAGCAGGCGCTCGTGGGTGAACTCGGCGAGGCCCTTGCGGATCAGGGCGCGGTTGGCGTCGGCCCAGCGCTCGGGGGTGAGGTGGGCGACGGCGGCCGCGGTCTTGGCGGCCTTGGCGGTCGGGGCGGCCTTGGCGGTCATACGGCGGCTCCCGTGGCGGCCTCGAACTGGGCCCGCGTGCAGAAGCTCAGCAGGGCCTTCTTCTCCGGCTTCTGGATCTCGCGCTCGGGCACGAAGCCGACGGCCTCGTTGAGGGCGTGGACGGCGGCGTTGCGGACGTCCGGCTCGACGACCACGCGGGCGGTCGCCGGGTCGGCGAACAGTTCGGTCATCACGGCGGTGATCACCCGGCGGGTGAAGCCGTGCACCGGGGTGTCGGTGGGGGCGACGAGGAAGTGCATGCCGACGTCACCGGGGAGCGGCTCGTAGAGCCCGACCAGCTCGACCTTCGCCGGGTCGTAGCGCTCCATGAGGAAGGCGGGCTCGCCGTCCACGCTGCCTATGAAGGCGTCGTGGTGCGGGTTCGCGGCGATCGCCATGTACTCGCGCTCGACGTCCTGCAGTTTGAAGCCCTGCATCATCCAGAAGGCGGCCTTGGGGTCGGTGACCCAGGGATGGATCAGTTCCGCGTCCTTGAGGGGGTCGAGGGGGCGGATGCTGATGTCGTGCGCGGTCATACGGCGAACTCCTGGAACGCGATGGTCTTCTCGACGGGGTAGTACTCGCGACCCAGCATCTCTCCGATGATGTAGGCGTTCCGGTACGGGCCCATGCCCAGGTCGGGCGAGGTGATCGAGTGGGTGTGGACGCCGGCGTTCTGCAGGAAGACCCCGCGGCCGGTGGCGTCCACCGAGTAGTTGCGGGCCACGTCGAAGCGGCCCTGGGAGTCCCAGCGGAGGCGGTCCCTGACCGGCTCCAGGAAGGCGGGGACGGCGTACTTGTAGCCGGTGGCGAGGATCAGGCCCTCGGTCTCCAGCTCGAAGTCCTTCTCCTGCTCCTCCTGGCGGAAGCCGAGCGTGTACGTGCCGCCGGCCTCGTCGTACGCGGCGGTGTGCAGCGCGGAGTTGGTGAGCAGCCGGGTGGGGACGGGGCCGGCCAGGTTCTTCTGGTAGAGCAGGTCGAAGATGGCGTCGATGAGTTCGCCGTCGATGCCCTTGAACAGGCCCTTCTGCTCCGTCTCCAGGCGGTAGCGGGTCCGCTCGGGGAGCGCGTGGAAGTAGTCCACGTACTCGGGGGAGGTCATCTCCAGGGTGAGCTTGGTGTACTCCAGCGGGAAGAAGCGCGGGGAGCGGGTCACCCAGTTGAGCCGGTACCGGTGGACGTCGATCTCGCTGAGCAGGTCGTAGTAGATCTCGGCGGCGCTCTGGCCGCTGCCGACCAGGGTGATCGACTTCTTCTTCTGCAGCGCCTCCTTGCTCGGGAGGTAGCGCGAGTTGTGGATGAGGTCGCCGCCGAGGTCCCGGCAGGACTCGGGGACGTACGGCGGGGTGCCGGTGCCGAGGACGAGCTTGCGGCAGCGGAACGTTTCGCCGGAGGTGGTGGCGACCACGTACTCCTGCGCCGGCTCGTCGAACGTGACGGCCGAGACGGTGGTGGAGAAGCGGACGGAGGAGAGCTTCCCGGCGGCCCAGCGGCAGTAGTCGTTGTACTCGGTCCGCAGCGGATAGAAGTTCTCGCGGATGTAGAAGGAGTACAGCCGGCCCTTCTCCTTCAGGTACTGCAGGAAGGAGTAGGGGGAGGTCGGGTCGGCGAGGGTGACGAGGTCCGACATGAAGGGCGTCTGGAGGTGCGCGCCCTCCAGGAACATGCCGGAGTGCCACTCGAAGTCCGGCTTGGACTCGATGAAGAGGCCGTTCAGCTCGTCGATGGGCTCGGTGAGGCAGGCGAGGCCGAGGTTGAAGGGACCGAGCCCGATGCCGATGAAGTCGTACGTGTCGGTCGTCGTATCAGGCGTGGACAAGGTTCTCTCCCAGGTACTGCTCGGCGTGGCCGGCGATCAGATCGAGGACGGCGGCGATGTCCGCCACGGTCGTCTCGGGGTTGAGCAAGGTGAACTTGAGGTACTGCTTGCCGTCGACCTTGGTGCCGGCCACGGCTGCCTCGCCGGAGGCGAACAGGGCCTTGCGGGCGTAGAGGTTGGCGCGGTCGATGTCGGCGGGCGAGGTGACGGCCTCGGGGATGTAGCGGTAGACGAGGGTGGACAGCTGCGGCTCGACGACCACGTCGTAGCGCGGGTCGGCGGCGAGCAGCTCGAATCCGGCCCGGGCCAGGTCGCAGACCTCGTCGAAGAGCTCGCCGACGCCGTCGGCGCCCATGACGCGCAGGGTCATCCACAGCTTGAGGGCGTCGAAGCGGCGGGTGGTCTGGAGGGACTTGTCGACCTGGTTGGGGATCTGCTCGGCCAGCGTGCGGCGCGGGTTGAGGTAGTCCGCGTGGTACGTGGCGTGGCGCAGGGTCGCGCCGTCGCGGACCAGCACGGCCGAGGAGCTCACCGGCTGGAAGAAGGACTTGTGGTAGTCGACGGTGACCGAGTCGGCCCGCTCGATGCCGTCCAGGAGGTGGCGGCGGGTGGGGGAGGCGAGCAGTCCGCAGCCGTAGGCCGCGTCCACGTGCATCCAGGCGCCGTACTCGGCGGCCAGGGCGGCGATCTCGGGCAGCGGGTCGATGGAGCCGAAGTCGGTGGTGCCGGCGGTGGCGACGATCGCCATCGGGATCAGGCCCTCGGCGCGGCAGGCCTCCAGCTCGGCGGCGAGGACGACGGACTGCATGCGGCGGTGGCGGTCGACCGGGATGGAGATGACGGCGTCGGCGCCGAGGCCGAGCAGGGTGGCCGACTTCTGGACGCTGAAGTGGCTGCACTCGGAGGAGAAGATCCGCAGTTTCGAGAGGTCCTTCGTCCCGGTCTCCTCGCGGGCCAGCAGCAGCGCCTGGAGGTTGGACTGGGTGCCGCCGCTGGTGAACACGCCGTCGGCGAGCGGGCCGAGGCCGATCCGGCCGGTGGTCCAGTCGATGAGCTTGCGCTCGATGAGGGTGCCGCCGGCGCTCTGGTCCCAGGTGTCCAGGGAGGAGTTGACGGCGGAGAGCACGGCCTCGCCCAGGACGGCGGGGATCACCACCGGGCAGTTGAGGTGCGCCAGGTAGCGCGGGTGGTGGAAGTAGACCGCGTCGCGGAGGTAGACGTCCTCCAGCTCGTCGAGGGCGGCGGCGGCGTCGCCGAGCGGCCGGTCGAGGTCGACGGCGTCGACGACGGGGGCGAGCTCGGCGGGCGTGACCCCGGTGAACGGGCCGCGCGTGGTGGCGAGTTTCCTCGCCACCCGCTCCACACCTTCGGTGACGGTGCGTCGGTATGCCTCCGCCGTCGTGTCGTTGAGCAGGTGGGAGCGCATGTGGGGCCCTTCCGGGGATGAGGGGTACGCAGCGGGGGACCGAACCCCGCGAGGTCGAAAGTAAGGTTAGCCTAACCTAAGTTCAACGCACAACGGCCCCCCGGTCCTTGGAGGACCGAGGGGCCGTGCGCCCTGTGGGGGTAAAGGAGTCACGCCTCCGTCGAGGCGTCGGTCGGGGTGACCGCCGGGGCGTCCGTCGAGGCGTCCGTGCGGTCGTCTTCCTGGGTCTCGTCCGGGACCTCGCGCAGGGCGTCCTCGGACAGCCCCTTGCGCCAGTAGCCCACGAACGTCACCCGGCGCCGGTCCAGGCCGCGCTCGCGCACGAAGTGGCGGCGCAGCGCCTTCACGACACCGGACTCGCCCGCGATCCAGACGTACGGATCCGCGCCGGGCAGCTCGGCGGCCGTGATCGCCTCCACGGCGGACGGCGCGCCCTCCTCCCGCACCAGCCAGGTGATCGTCGCGTCGGCCTCGGTCGCCAGCTCCATGCGGTCGCCGGAGTAGGGGACTTCGAGGTAGACGTGGGCGCGGGTCTCGGCCGGCAGCCACTCCAGGATCGCGGAGGCGGCCGGCAGGGCCGTCTCGTCGCCCCAGATGAGGACCGAGTCCGCGTCCTCGGGCAGCCGGAAGCGCACACCCGTGTTGTCGGCCACCGCCGGCCCGAGCACGACCACCTTGTCGCCGGGCTTGGCGTGCTGCGCCCAGCGGCAGGCGGGTCCGCCGTCCTCGTGGACCGCGAAGTCGATGTCCACCTCGGCGACCGGCTCGGTGCGCTGCTCGCGGACCGTGTACGAGCGCATCACCGCCCGCTCGTCGTGCGGCATCGCCCGGTAGGCGCCCAGGATCGCGTACATGTCCGGGTCGTCCAGCGGCGGCAGCGCCGGGGCGTCCTGCCCCGGGTGCGGCAGGAAGAGGGACAGCGACTGGTCGCGGCCGCCGGCGGCGAAGCGCTTCAGGTCCTCACCGGTGAACGTGACGCGGACCAGCGACGGGCCGAGCCGCCGCGTCCGGTCGACCTGGAGCGAGAAGAACTGGAACGGGGCGGTCTCGGCGTTCGTCATGGGTCAGGACACCTTCTTGGCGTTCTCGAGGGCCTTCGCCAGGTCCTCCAGGAGCGGGGCGCACTTGGCGTACGAGTAGATCGGCTCGGTCACGCGCGGGATCACCTGGCCGGCCTTGACGGCGGGCAGCGCGGCCCAGGTCGGCTTGGCCTTCAGGGCCTCCGGCTGCAGGGCCGAGGTGCGGTTGTCCAGCATGATGATGTCGGCCTGGTACTTGTCGACGTTCTCCCAGCTCAGGCCCTCGAACCAGCCGCCCTGGTCGAGCTTGGTGGGCGTGACGATGTTGACGCCCAGCTCCTTGAAGTAGAGCGTGTCGGTCGGGCGGACCGGCGTGGAGACGTAGAAGAGGTCCGGGGAGCCGGAGCCGATGAGGACCTTGATGTCCTTCTTGCCCTGGGCGGCCTTGCGCAGGCGCTCGGCGGCGGCCTCGAAGCGGGCCTTGTCCGCCTTGATCTGCGCGGTCTGCACGTCGGCGCCGAGCGAGGCGGCCAGGTCGGCGTGGCGCTGGAGCACGGACGGCATGGACTTGTCGGCGGCCCACAGGGCGACGCTCGGAGCGATCTTGAGGATCTTCTCCTTCTGCTCCGCCGGGACGTACCAGAGGTCGTTCTTCTCCCACATGTCCGTGATGAGGAGCTCGGGCTGGAGCTTGAGGTACTCCTCGATCTTGAACTCGCCCCAGACGTTGCCGATGACCGTGACCTTGGCGATGTCGAGGTCGCCGGCCTGGACGTCCGGCTTCTTCGCCTTGGTCTTCGGGTCCTCGACGTAGGTCGGGCCGAACACGCCCTTGACCTCGACGCCGAAGTCCTTCAGGGCGGCGGCGGTGCCGGTGAAGGCGACGATGTTCTTCGGGGTGGTCTTGGCCGTCGCCTTCTGGCCACGGTCGTCGGTGAACTCCCACGGACCGGCCTTCTCACCGGTCTTGGCGGAGCCGCCGTCCTTGGCGCCACCCTTGTCGCCGCAGGCGGCGAGCGCGGCGCCGAGCCCGAGGGCGCCGCCCGCGGCAAGCAGGCCGCGGCGGGTGAGGGAAGTGGCTCGGGCGTTGCTGGGCATGGCGATGTCGCTTTCGGTACGAGCCGGGGTCGGCCTGGGCAAGTCGAGGGTAGGTTAGCCTAACCTCATCCCGATCAACAGGGCGGGGATGGCCGAAAACGAGTGAGGCCCGCCACCCGGGACCCGGCACGACGGAGGCACCGGGACCCGTCCCGACGGCGCCCGCCCCCGGTGCGCCTGCCCTGCAACGGACCGTCACCCCGACGGTCCGGCATGGGTCTGACGGAGTGACGCCCCCGCCCCGCACGGTAAGTCGCCTGGCCGTCGGACACCGGCCGCCAGCAGCGTGGACCGGATGAGCCCCCGCACCGTTCCCCTGCCGAGACCGTCGGCCCCCGACACCGATCGACCCCGACCCACCGGTTTTCGGCCGCCGCGCACCGCACTCGGACCGGCCGCCGTCGCCGCGCTGTTCACCCTGGCCCAACTCGCCCTCGTCATCCCCGGATCCGGCCTCGGCTGGGACGAGGCGGTCTACGTCAGCCAGGTCGGCGGCAACGCCCCGCCCGCCTTCTTCAGCGCCCCCCGCGCCCGGGGCATCACCTACCTCGTCGCCCCGGTCGCCGCCGTCACCGCCTCCACCACCGCGATCCGCGTCTACCTGGCCCTGCTGTCCGGAGCCGCCCTGTTCGGCGCGCTGTGGATCTGGCGCCGCCTCCTGCCGCCCGCCGTGCTCACCGCCGCCGGCGCCCTCTTCGCCAGTCTGTGGATCACCCTCTTCTACGGCCCGCGCGTGATGCCCAACCTCTGGTGCGCGTTCGGCGCCCTCGCCGCCGTCGGCTGCTTCCTGCGCGCCACCACGACCACCAGGCCGAGGAACCCGCTCCTCGGCCTCGGCGCCGCCCTCTGCGCCGTCACCCTGCTACGACCCGCCGAAGGACTGTGGCTCACCCTGCCGCTCCTCGCGGCCGCACTGCTCGTGCCCGCCTGGCGCCGCCGGCCGGCGGTGTTCCCCGCGCTCCTGGCCGGCCCGCTGCTCGGCGCGCTGCCGTGGATCACCGAGGCGTACGCGCGGTACGGCGGCCTCGCCGCGAGGCTGCGGCGCGCCGACGAGATCCAGGGCTCGCTGGGCTGGTACATGTCCGTCGACGACCATGTGCGGGCCCTGGCCGGCCGCACCCTGTGCCGGCCCTGCGACGTGCCCTGGGAACACCCGGTCACCGCCCTGTGGTGGTTCGTGCTGCCGATCGCCGTCGCCGCCGGCATCGCCGCCGCCTTCCGCGCCGGGCGGGGCGCCCCCGCCGTCCTCGCCACCGCGACCGCGCTCTCGCTGGCCGCCCCGTACCTCTTCACGGTCGGCTACGCGGCCCCCCGCTTCCTCCTGCCCGCCTACGCCCTGCTGGCCCTGCCCGCCGGCGAGGCGCTGATCGCCCTGGTCCGGAAGGTCGGCGGGGCCCGGCGGCCGGCGGCCCTGGGACTGCTCACCGGCCTCCTCCTCGGCCACCTCGCCGTCCAGTACGCCGTGCTCACCGGCGCCTCGGCCAACAGCCGCTCCGCCCACACGCACTTCACCTCCATCGCCGCCGCCCTGCACGGGCACGGCATCCGGCCGCCCTGCCTGGTCAGCGGCGAGGAGTACGTGCCGGTCGCCTACCACACCGGCTGCGCCTCCCGCGCGATCGGCGGCCACGACGCCGCCATCACGCCGCAGGGCATCACCGACGCCGCCCGCCGCATGCCGGTCGCCGTCCTGGTCCCGGCCGGCGCCGCCCCGCCCGCCCACGCGCGCGGCTGGCGTTCGGTACGGCTGCCGTCGGGGCCGGGGTGGGACCGCTTCGACGCGTACGTGTCGACGGGGCCGGGGCGGTGAAACGGGGCGTGCCCGCCGCACAGGGAGGGGTGCGGCGGGCACGTTCAGTGGGAGTGGGGCGCCTCAGGCGAGGTCGCTCGCTATCCAGTTCCAGCTGCCGACGCTGGTGCTGTCCCAGGACATCACCGGGTTGGCGAAGTCGGTGCCGGTGCTGGTGAACTTCCACAGGCCGGTGCGGTTGATGCCGTTGTCCTGGTTGCCGTAGTTGTAGAGGACGCCGACGTCGGTCTTGCCGTCGCCGTTGAAGTCGCCCGAGGTCACCTTACTGGCCTGGCCGTTCCAGCTGCCGGTGCCGGAGTCCCACTTCTTCGACGGGTTGGTGAAGTCGGTCCCGGTGCTGGCGAGGGTCCACAGGGCGGCCTGGTTGCGGCCGTCGGTGGCCTGGCCGTTGTCGTACAGGATGCCGATGTCGGACTTGCCGTCCCCCGTGTAGTCCCCTGCCACGACCTTGGACCGGTCCC